>JAZUPH010000001.1:0-2471 GCA_045605145.1 Oscillospiraceae bacterium
GCGCAGACCGTGGATGGACAGGTAATCGGTATCGGCCGGCAGCTTGCGGGACTCAAGGCGGTGGAACTCGGCCACCTCGGCCTTCTGCTTTTCGATGTAGCCGGCGTACTTTATCTCGATCTCCACCGCCTCACATATGGCGGGGGAGAGGGCGGGGCGCTCACTGTCAAACCGCGCCAGCTCGCCATAACCAATTCGCGGGCGGCGGATGAGGGCGGCAAGGCTGATGCCGCTCTTTGCCGCCGTCTCGCCCTTTTGGGCAAGGAAGCTCTGCAGCGCCTCGGTGGGTGGGATGAAAGTCTTTTCCAGACGCGCCATCTCATTATCCACCGCCTGATACTTGGCAGTGATGCGGTCATAGCGCTCCCGGCTCACCAAGCCAACCCGCAGGCCGTATTCTGCCAGACGCCTGTCGGCATTATCCTGCCGCAGCAGCAGACGGTACTCCGTGCGGCTGGTCATCATGCGGTAAGGCTCATTGGTGCCCTTGGTAACAAGGTCATCGATCAGCGTGCCGATATAGCTGGACGAGCGGGGGAGGATAAGTGGCTCTTCTCCCTTGATCTTCAGCGCGGCGTTCACACCCGCCACATAACCCTGTACAGCCGCCTCTTCATAGCCGGAAGAGCCGTTGAACTGACCCGCGCCGTAAAGGCCGGGTATTTTTTTGCACTCCAGCGTATGCCTGAGTTCGGTGGGATCAACGCAGTCGTACTCAATGGCGTAGGCCGGGCGCATCATTTGGGCCTTCTCCAGCCCGGGCAGGGTGTGCAGCATCTCAAGCTGAACATCCTCGGGCAGAGAGGAGGAGAAGCCCTGAATGTACATCTCTTCCGTGTCAAGGCCGCAGGGTTCAATGAACAGCTGGTGCCGCTCTTTTTCCGCAAAACGCACCACCTTGTCCTCGATTGAGGGGCAGTAGCGGGGGCCGACGCCCTCGATAGTGCCGGAGAACAGCGGGCTGCGGTGCAGGTTGGCGCGGATGATGTCGTGGGTCTTTTGGTTGGTGTAGGTCAGGTAGCACACGGCGCTGTTATAAAGCTCACCCTCCGTCTCAAAGGAGAAGGGCTGGGGCTCACTGTCGCCGTACTGTATTGCAAGCTGAGAAAAATCAATGCTGCGGCGGTTGACCCGGGGCGGTGTGCCGGTCTTAAAGCGGCGCATCTCCAGACCCAAAGATTTGAGACACTCGCCCAGCTTGCCCGCGGCGTGCATGCCGTCGGGGCCGCTGTCCTCCACCACATCGCCGATGATGGTGCGCCCCTTCAGATAAGTGCCGGAGCAGATGACCGCCGCCTTGCAGCGCCACGTGGCGCCGGTGTGGGTGCGCACCCAAGAGAGAGCGCCGTCCCCGGTGCCGATCTGGGTTATTTCGGCCTGAATAAGGCGCAGATTGCCGCATTTTTCCACTGTGTGCTTCATCACCTGACGGTACAGGTTCCTGTCCGTCTGGGCGCGCAGTGAATGTACCGCAGGGCCTTTGCCCAGATTCAGCATTCTGTACTGGATACAGGCCTTGTCCGCGGCCTTCGCCATCTCGCCGCCCAAAGCGTCCAGCTCACGCACCAGATGTCCCTTGCCTGTGCCGCCGATGGCGGGGTTGCAGGGCATATTGCCCACCGCGTCGAGGTTTATTGTAAAGCATACGGTGTCAAGACCCATCCGCGCCGCGGCGAGGGCGGCCTCAATCCCGGCGTGGCCCGCGCCGATGACGGCAATATCGCAATATCCGGCGTCGTATATCATGCTCACGCCTCCTTTAATCCTTTAAAAGTAATCGAACTTAAACATTGTAATATGTTTTCGCCCCGATTGCAAGGGGAGAGAACGGACAAGCGCCCGACCTGTTGGATGCAGGTGGGCGCTTGATTGGTTTAGTCTTTGGCCAGCTTTATGGCTTTGTAGGTGTTGTATGCGTGGGAGAACTCTTCGCCGCCGGCATAGTAAATTATCTCAATCCGGTTGCCGTGAGCGTCGTATTTGTATTCATAGCGGCCTGTTTCGCCGCCGCTATCATAGTCGTAGTAGATAATCGCGATCTGATTGCCGCGGCTGTCGTATTCAACTATGCCGTAGCCTCGGCTTTCAACATTTCCGTTGTCGTCATAGCTGACAGATTCTATGCGGCTGATCTTGTCGCCGTCATAAATATATTCGCTCTCGCCAAAAAGTTTTCCATCCTTATATGTTGCGCTTGCAATCTCGTTGCCGTCGGCATCGTAAGTGTGCGTGATAAGAGACTTGACCTCACCGTCGCTTATAGAACGGTACTCCAACAGATTGCCCCCATCATCATAATTCCATTCAGTTGTTGATGTGTAGCCATAGCCAAAATCAAGGATCCTTGAGGTCATCTGTCGGTTATCGTTGACGGTAAAGGTGCCCACTGTCACATTATCAAAAAGGCTGTCTGAAATGCTAAAGGAGTACAGCTTGTTTTCATCTTCATCTGCCCCGAAAACATAGGCGGT
>JAZUPH010000002.1:0-3360 GCA_045605145.1 Oscillospiraceae bacterium
TCCAAAAGTGGGTGTGCCAACCAACGCTGACCCACGGCATTTCTCTCAGGCGCTTGAGGGCGTCCACAGTGCCGGGGGATTCAAGCATCACATCTGCCGAAGTGGCGTAGCCGTGGTGGTATGTTTCGAATGTGCCGATGTTGCAGACGTCGGTGTAGCCAACATCATCGGTGCGTACTATCAGTTTGTACATAGATCCTCCTGTTCTGTGCGTAGAGTGACTGCACTGTCAAATAGTTGCCGTATCAGATAATAATTCCTGTGTTGATTATATGTCCGTGGTGTTTTGTTGTCAATATATGCCAGAGGCGTCAGCAGGGCTGCGCGGCGTTGACGGACAGATACTGTTCATGGGTGTGGTAGACTATCCCTGATTTTGCAATACAACATATAGATGGCAAAGCGCTCTTTTGGCTGCGGTCAAAGGGGCGCCTGTTTATAAATAAAAGTATCTGTTTCCGTATTGAATTTCCCTGTGCTTTGTGTTACCTTATAGCCGTCGATTTTTAGCGGAACGGAGCGGAAAAATGATTGACATTCACGAAACGGCGTCACCGCCGGAAGCTGAATCACGCCGCGTGATGGAGGCGGCTATAGACGCGGGGCACATTTTGCTTGAAAGCGGAGCGGAGATATCCCGCGTTGAGGAAACTATGGACAGGATCTGCCGCCATTTCGGCGTGGCATCCGATGAGTTCTTTGTGCTCAGCAACGGCATTTTTGCCACCGGCGGACACGGCACTGCTGAACAGTATGCCCGCGTTCAGCATATTCCTGTGACCGGTGCGCGCCTTGACAAAGTGGTGGCTGTCAACCAGCTCTCCCGTGAGGTGGTTCGCGGCGGCTGTACCATTGCGGAAATGGAGCAGCGGCTTGAACAGATCCGCAATCTGCCGCCCAAGAAACCGATGCACAAAGTACTTGCTTCCGGCATAGGCAGCGGTGCGTTTTGCTACCTGTTCGGCGGCAGCGCCATGGACAGTGTGGTTGCATTCATTGCCGGCTTTATCCTTTACATTTTCATCCTTAATATATTCTCCCGCATGAGCAAAATAATCGGCAATATCTGCGGCGGCGCCCTCGTAACACTCATCTGCATTGTCTGCCATCTTGTTGGTCTGGGCGATAATATCAGCTGTACGATTATCGGTTCCATTATTCCTCTGATCCCCGGAGTCGCCTTTACCAACGGTATCCGCGATATAGGTGACGGGGACTATATTTCCGGTGCCGTGCGCCTTCTGGATGCCATTTTGGTGTTCCTGTGCATTGCAATCGGTGTGGGTCTTGTATTCGCTGTGTATCAGCGCGTGACAGGGGGTGTGCTGCTGTGATTGGTGAAATCATCTGCGCCGCAATCGGAACAGTGGCTTTTGCCCTTATTTTCGGCGTGCCGGGAAAGTATTACATATACTGTGCCTTTGTCGGTGCCGCCGGGTGGACACTGTATTCCGTGCTTACCAATTTCGCCGGCCTTACCGCGACTGAAGCGACCTTCTTTGCAACCGTTCTGGTCATGCTGATTTCCCGGTCTATGGCAGTGTTTGAGCGCTGTCCAGTGACGGTTTTCCTCATTAGCGGCATTTTCCCTCTGGTTCCCGGTGCGGGAATATACTGGACGGCCTACTATTTGGTTACAAACCAGCTCTCACAGGCGGCGCACAGCGGCTTTGCAGCGGTCAAGGTGGCGGTTGCCATCGTGCTGGCTATCGTACTGGTGTTTGAACTGCCGTATAAGCTGTTTTCCGTGTTCCGCAGAAAAGAAGCATAAAGGTTAAACAGAACAATAACCGGCCCTTTCCGAGATTGGAAAGGGCCGGTTTTGTGTAATGCTTATTGGATCATACCATGTCCTTCAGACCATCAGCCCACTTGGCATATTCTGCCACTGCCGTGGCACACTCTTCAAGGGTGCTGCCGCAGGCGAGGATGTAGATCTTGATCTTCGGCTCGGTACCGCTGGGACGGACAAGGATCGTGCTGCCGTCTTCGCAGACATAGCTGAGCACGTTGGACTCTTTCAGCTCCATCTCGGTGACAGCGCCGGTGGCAACATCAACCTCGCTGCCGTCAAGATAGTCGCGGCGTACGGTGACCTTGTAGCCTGCGATCTCGCCCAGCGGCTCACTGCGGAGCTTTGCCATCAGGGCCTTCATGCGTGCGGAGCCTTCAAGGCCGGGCATGACCACATTGATGGTCTTCTCTGCGCTGGGGCCGTACTTTTCAAACAGGGCGGCAAGGGCATCGATAAGGGTCATGCCCTTCTGCGCGTACCATGCGGCCATCTCGGTCATCAGTGCGGAGGCGGTAACCGCGTCCTTATCGCGGACAAAGTCGCCCAGCATGTAGCCGTAGCTCTCTTCATAGGAGAAGATGACCTTGCCCTCACCTGCGTTTTCCAGCTTGTCCTTCTTCTCGGCAAGGAACTTAAAGCCGGTGAAGGTGTTGTAGCACTTTACGCCGTTCATCTCAGCCACGCGGCGGGTAAGCTCGGTGGTGACGATGGTCTTGAGTGCCACAGGGTTTTCGGGCATGGTGCCGGTGGCGCGCTTGGCGGTGATCACATAGTCCAGCAGCAGAGCGCCGGTCTGGTTGCCGGTGAGCACCTTGAACTTGCCGTCCTTGTCGCGGGCCATGATGCCCACGCGGTCGGCATCGGGGTCGGAGCCGAGAATAAAGTCGGCACCCACCTTGTCGGCCAGTTCGATGGCCAGATAGAATCCCTCTGGGTTCTCCGGGTTGGGGGAGACCACGGTGGGGAAGCTGCCGTCGATGACCATCTGCTGCGGCTCGCAGTAGATGTGCTTTGCTCCCATGCGGCGCAGTGCCTCGGGAATCAGTTTCCAGCCGGTGCCGTGGAAGGGGGTGTAAACCATCTTGAACTCGTCAGCGACGGCGGCGATGGGGTTGGGGGTGCTGGTCTGGGCCATGCAGTTGGCCAGGAAGGCCTCGTCAGTTTCTTCGCCCAGCAGCTTGATAAGACCGCTGGCCTTGGCGGCTTCGAAATCGCAGGTCTTGGGACCAGTGATAACATCCAGTTCTTCCATGCGGTGGGCGATGGCGGCGGCGTGGCGCGGCGGCAGCTGGGCGCCGTCAGACCAGTAGACCTTGAAACCGTTGTATTCTTTGGGATTGTGGCTGGCGGTTACATTGATGCCGGCGATGCAGCCGTAGTGACGGACAGCAAAGCTCAGCTCCGGGGTGGGGCGCAGCTCACTGAACAGCAGCACGGGAATGCCTGCGGCGGCGATGACGGTGGCGGCCTCACGGGCGAAAACATCGCTGTTGATGCGGCAGTCATAGCAAATGGCGACGCCTGCGCCGATATCCTCACCCGAGGCGAGAATCACATCGGCAAAG
>JAZUPH010000003.1:0-20497 GCA_045605145.1 Oscillospiraceae bacterium
ATGTATGTGGTGGTCAGCGTCATCAACATCGTCCCTGCCGACTTCAATGTGGCGGAAATTGCAGAAGAAGCCGAGTCGGTGGAGGCTGTGTCCGTTTCCACCCTCATTGTCAACTTCTTCACCAAGCCCGATTTTAATGAGTTGCTTTCCCGCCGCGCCATGCTGCCCCTTATCGTGTTTGCGATCATTTTCGGCTTCGGCGTTCAGATGGCGGGCGGCCCCGAGACCAAGACCGCGGCTCTGCTGGCTGACATTACCGAGTGCATCATGAAGACCGTCAAGATCATCACCTACTATGCACCCATCGGTTTCTTCGGCTTCTTCGCCTATCTGGCTGCCACCTACGGGCCGGAGCTTATCGGCAGCTACGGCAGAACGCTGATTATCTACTATGTGCTCAGCTTTGTCTACATGTTTGCCTCCTTCCCACTCTACGCCCGCTTTGGCGGCGGCAAGGGCGCTGTGAAGGTCATGTTCAAGAACCTGTTCCGTCCCGCTGCGGTTTCCTTCGGAACCTGCTCCTCCGTTGCCACCATCCCCACCAATATGCAGGCTGCTGAAGATACCGGCATCTCCAAAGAGGTTTCCGACATCGTCCTTCCCATGGGCGCCACCATGCACATGGACGGCTCAGCGATGTCCGCCATCATCAAGGTGGCCTTCCTGTTCGGCGTTGCGGGTATGGAGTTCGGCACCGGCAAGGCCATTCTTGCCATCATCGTTGCGGTGTTCTCCTCAGTTGCCATGAGCGGTATTCCCGGCGGCGGCGGTGTGGGCGAACTGGTGCTCTGCTCCATGTTCTTCAACAGCTCCCCGGAACAACTGGCCACCGCTTACATGATCGCCGTTTCCATCGGCAATCTGGTGGATCCCCCTGCAACCATGGTCAATGCCGCCGGCGACTATGTTGTGTCCTTCATAGTTTCCCGCTATGTTGACGGCAAGGACTGGCTCCAGAAGAAGCTCCATCCCGAAAGGGAAGAGGCGGCACAGAATTGAGTCCGCTCCCCATTATATGAGATCAGCAGCACCCCACCCGGGGTGCTGCTTTGTATGTTCCGGCAAAGTTTTACAAATTTCGTATCTGCGTTGACAAAATCCTGCGCTGGATATAAAATTATCAGGATAACATGGGTCAGTGTGTGTCTTTGTTAAACCGCGCTGTGCCCGAACGGAGGAACACATGGCTGACGAGACCAATTTCGGCATCGACACCTTTGATAACTATATATACCCCGAGACCCACTGGACCTACGGCCTTGAGCGCAATAAGAAGATCTGGAACTTCCTCAGGGCGGTGCTGGTGCCCATCATGCGCCGCAGGCTGAAATTCTCCTGCGGTCAGTTCAGAGTGCGCAGCAAAAAGTATATCGTTCTGGCCAACCACGCCACGGATTATGACCCCGTTATGCTGGGCATCATGTTCCCAAATTACCTGCGTTTTGTCGCCGATGAACGCTTGTTTACTGCAAAGCCTTGGGGCCGCGTACTCAGTTGGCTGCAGAACCCGATTCCCTGGCTCAAGGGAACCCGCGCTGCCAATACGGAGCATTATATCAAGACGAATGTGGCCTGCGGCATCAATGTTGCCATGTTCCCTGAAGGGATGCGTACCATGACCGGCCGCACCGGGCAGATCTCTTCCGATATTGGCAGGATGATAAAAGAATCTGAGGGCGGACTTGTCACCGTCCGTCTTACCCGTGGATATATGATAACGCCCCTTTGGGCCCATCATAAGCGCAAGGGTCCCACGGCCGGGCGTGTTGTGCGCGAATACACCCGCGAGGATCTGGATGAAATGACCGTGGATGAGATCAACTCTGCCATAGCAAAGGATCTTTATTACAATGTGTGGGAGGATCAGGAGAACCGCCGCATAGAATACCGCTGCAGCAGACCTGCCGAGGGTCTGGAAAATGCACTTTTCATCTGCCCGGCATGTATGCGCGTGGGAACCATGCAGGGTAGGGGACGGGACTTTATATGCTCCTGCGGATACAGCGTGTCCGTGGACGGTCACGGCTTCTTCTCCAGCCGCAGTGCCAAGTTCCGGACCCTGCTTGACTGGGACATATGGCAGCGCAACTACCTTGCCGCCCGTGCAGAGCACTGGACAAAGGATCCGGACGATGTGCTGTGCGTTGACCGCGGTGTAAAGCTGTGGGTGAACGAGGGCGGCAAACAGCGTCCCCAGATAGACAATGCCATGATGACCCTGTACCCTGACCGTATCCAGTTCTCCGCCGGGCAGCCGCTGTTTTCCATAAGACTGTGCGACGTTGAAAGGATGTATAATTACAAAAGCCGCTCTCTGCTCATAAGCTATCAGGGCCGTCAGTACGAGGTCACCAAGCAGGAGGCATGGCCTGTTCTGCGTTATGTCTACATATGGCGCATGCTTACGGGACAGGACTTTACATAATGTGGTTGCTTCAAATGTTCGAAGTAATTTTAGTCATAATAACAAGCTCATTTCGACAAAATTGTGCAACTTTTCCTGTTGATGATTTGATGCAGATATGCTATACTCAATGCATGGTTGGGGCAGTGTTTTTTTAAGGCTGTGCACCCCGGTAATGCATTGGAAAACTCAATGAAATTGAGACGAAAATTATTGCTGGAGCTGCCGGTCTCTTTCCCCAAATGGCTCACATCGGGATTACCCACGGCCACTTGGAGAAGGATGAATCTGCGGCTTCGCTTGTTTTATTAAGGAAAAAAGAGGTGGATCTAATGAAGAAGTTTTTGGCTTTCGTACTTACGCTTTTACTGGTGGTCACCATGCTGCCTGCTGCGGCCATGGCGGCTGAAAGTACAGACAACAGAGGCAACAGGTATGACCACATTGACGTAAGGGTGGATGCCACATATGGTGTCAGCATTGACGGGCAGGCATATACCTTTACAGGGAAGGTTGACGCTTCTTCCATTTCGGTCAGTGTAACAAAGAATGGGACAACAAAATCCTATTCAGGATTTGATGATGACACTCAGTCTGATGGCGGAATGCTGGAATACAGCAAGAGCGTAGGCAGGGGCAGCCTTAGCGCCAGTGATGTTGACTGGGTAGGTGACACCTTCTATATGAACGGTGTGACAGTTTCGGCCAAGATATACATTACCAATTTTGGCGGCCTTCCGGATAACCTGAAGGATGTTGTCTTCAGCAAGGACAGCAAGGGTTATTATGTGGCTCTTACCAACTACACATATACCGGCGTACAGGAGTGTACCTACGGCAATGGCCTGCGCAGTGCGGGTAACGAAGGCGAGGCATCTGGTCTTGACCTCTATATTCAGGCCAGCGGCGCTGCGCTCTACATCACCAAGGGCAAGCTGGCGATAAAGAAAGAGGTTGTTGATGAATCCGGCGCTGCAATAAGCGACAACGGGGAATTTACCTTCACCATCACCGGCCCCAACAGCTACAGCAACACTGTTACCGTCAAAGCCGGCGAGACGCTCACCCTTGAAAATCTTGCCGTGGGTCGGTACACCATTACCGAGGTGCAGAAGGCCGGATACATTATCAAGACCATCAACGGCGCCGCAGCCGGCACCAACTACAGTGTGGACTATACCGTTGAGAACAAGACCGATTCCGATATTCCTATCGCGACCTTCACCAATACCAAGCTGAGTACCACCGGCGGTATCAGCCTCAGAAAGACTGCCAGCGGCATTGACGACGGCTCTTACCCCACCCCCACCGTAGTCATCAAGGACAGCAGCGGTGCTGTCGTGTGGGAGGGCACTCTTACTCCCAACGGCGATACCAAGTATTATTCGCCGCTCCAGCCCGGTACATATACCATTGAGGAGACTGTCCCTGCGCCTGCCGCCGGCTACAAGCTGGCCAGTGCGACTCTCAACGGCGGCACCGCGATGAGCTTTACCGTTACCGCCGGTTCTGTCACCGCGCTGGTACTCAATAATGTTTATGAGACCGTTCCCACCACCGGCAGCATCACCGTCACCAAGGCCTTTGCCGGCGCTCTTGACGCTGAGGATGTGGGCAGTGTGGATATCACCGTGAGCGACGGGACCAGCACCTGGACTCAGACCCTCAATGCCGATAACGAGTGGACCTACACATTCACCGGTCTTGCTCCCGGCGGCTACACCGTCAGCGAGAGTGCGGATGTCAACGGCTATGCCCTTTCCGCAGCCTGGACCGGCGATATCGAATCCGGCACCATTACTGTCGTTGCCGGTGAGAATGAGGCGGTCACCGTTACCAACACCTACACCCGCATCACCGACACCGATTATGAGCATGACTCCGTATCCGGCCTGAAGACCGATGAGGGTGAGCAGCCTCTGGGCGGCGCGGTGTTCACCGTCTGCGATGCCGACGGCAACGCGATCGGCACCTACACCTCCGACGCCAATGGCGCTTTCACCATCGCCACCGATGATGCGGCCTTTGCGGATCTGCTTCCCGCTGCCGGCGCAGACGCGACCTTCACCATGAGTGAGACTACCGCTCCTGCCGGATACACCGGCTCTGCGTCTGAGTGGAGCATTGTTATAAGCGCTGCCAAGACAACGGCTACTGAGCCCACTCTCGTGGACAACAGCTATGTTTTTGTGGATGTCGTGACCTACACCATCACCGTTGACGGCGATGACAGTGTGGCGGTTGTCAATGAGATCAACACCGATACCGACTATGTCCACGACAGCATCACCGTTACCAAGACCGACGGCACAAGTGCTCTTGCCGGCGCTGCCTTCGGCATCTACACCGATGAAGAGTGCAGCGGCGATGCCGTTTACACCTTCACTGCCGGCACTGCTGAAATCTCCACCGAGGATCTGGAGAGTGTCCTGCCTGCCGTGGGCAGCAATGGCGCTACCCTCTATCTTAAGGAGACCGCCGCGCCAGCAGGCTATACCGCCGATGACACCGTTTGGACCATCACCATTCTGGCTGCCGAAGGCGATGCAGTGCTTGACCCTCAGAGAAATGCTTTCGTCACCACCGTGACTTACACCATCACCGTTGATGGTGAAGACAGCCTTACCGTTGCCAATGAGAAGATCACCGCCACCGAGTATGTCCACGACTACTTTGGCCTTAAGAAGACCGATGGCACCAACATCCTTCTGGGCGCGACCTTCGGTGTCTACACTGATGCCGAGTGCAGCGGCGATGCCCTCTACTCCTTCAATGCGGGCAATGTAACCGTCAGCACCGAGGTCTCCTTCTTCAATGCCTATCTGCCTGATGCGGGTGAGTCTGTTACCCTCTATGTGAAAGAGACCGCCGCTCCCAACGGCTACAAGGTTGGCGAGTCTGTGTGGCCCATCGTCATTACCGCTACCGCAGGCGATGAAGTGCTGACTGATGGAGTGTTCGTCACCACCGTTACTTACACCATCACCATTGATGGCGGGGAAGAGCTTGCGGTTGCCAACGAGAAGATCACTGCCACCGAGTATGTCCACGACTACTTCGGCCTTAAGAAGACCGACGGCACCAATGTGCTCCTGGGCGCAACCTTCAGCGTCTACACCGATGAAGAGTGCAGCGGCAGCTCCATCTACTCCTTCAAGGCGGGCAATGTGACCATCAGCACTGAGAATTCCAGCCTTAAGGCCTACCTGCCTGAGGCCGGCGAGACCGTCACCCTCTATATTAAAGAGGCTGCTGCTCCCGATGGATACAAGGGCGTTGACACCGTCTGGCCCATCGTCATTACCGCAGTTGCCGGTGATGAGGTGCTCAAAGACAATGCCTTTGTCACCACCATCACTTACACCATCACCATTGATGGCAAGGAAGATCTGACCGTTGTCAATGCTGAGCTGATCGATGTCACCGTCAAGAAGCTCTGGGTGGACGGAAACAGCGAAGACCGTCCCACTTCTGTGACCGCAGTCCTCTCCAAGGACGGCGTAGTCTATGATACGCAGAAGCTCTCTTCCGCCAATGATTGGACCTACACCTGGACCGATCTGGATCCCGATGCTGAGTGGACCGTGGATGAGCAGAGTGTACCGTCCGGCTATTACAGAAAGGTTGAGCAGTCGGGCAACACCTTCACCATTTCCAACATCATCAATGAGATCCCCGACACCGGCGACACTGCCAATATCGGCCCCTGGGCAGCCCTGCTTGCTCTGGCGACCGGTTGCATCGGCGCAGTGCTCCACACTCCCAAAAAGCGCCGCAGCGGCGCCAAATAAGGATCGGAAGCCTCCGGCCTTAACAAGTAAATGAGTTGAGCGGCGTCTCCACACCGGAGGCGCCGCTTTTCTGTGTCCTGCCAAATATTGCATCGTAGCGACAAGCCTGCATCGCACGATGCGACATAAATTGCTGGACATTCCCGCTCGCAGTGGTATAATAAGCATAAGCGCCGCATAGAAATGCCGGCGCGGATATTGCCGGGCGGTATGACCGTCTGCTGAAATGGAGGCTCTTTAATGACTTATGTAATGGGTGACATCCACGGCTGCTATGAGCAGTATATGGCCATGCTCCGGGAAATTAGCTTCTCCGACGAAGACATTCTCTATGTCATCGGCGACGTTATCGACAGGGGAGAGCGCTCCATTGATGTACTTATGGACATGAGTATGCGCGCCAATGTTTATCCCATCATGGGTAACCATGAGTTTATGGCGCTCCACCTCCTGGGTAAGCTGCCCAAGAATGGGGCAAGTATGTCCGACTTTGACCCCGATGATATGGCCGCTTTCAAAAAATGGATGGCGGAGGGCGGCGCAGGTACCATTGAAGGATTTCTTAAGCTGTCACCTGACGAGCGGGAAGCGATCCTCGAGTACCTTGAGGAATTTGCCGCTTATGAGGAGATCTCGGTGAACGGCAGGCGCTATATCATCGTCCACGCAGATCTTGGCAATTTCGCCCCGGACAGAGAGCTTGATGATTACGAGCTTTATGAGCTGGTGGCCGGCAGGGCAGATTACGATCGCCGCTATTTTGCTGATGCTGTTCTTATCACCGGGCACAGCCCCACCTTCCTCATTGATGAGCGCAGCCGCGGCTATATCTGGCGCGGTAACGGCCATATCTGCGTTGACTGCGGCGCGGGCTACGGTGAGCCTTTAGGCTGCATCTGCCTTGAAACCGGTGAGGAGTTCTACGCCTGAGTTCTGTATCAGGTATCTGTATCAGGCAAATATTAACACCGCATGGGCGAACGCTGTTCGCCCGCGGTCTTTTTGGTGTGATATATGGAGATCATCTATTCAGACAAGCGAATACTGGTCTGTATCAAACCCGTGGGAATTGTCTCGGTGGATGAACCGGGCGGTCTGCCTGATGCGGTGCGCGCCCATCTGGGTGACCCGCAGGCCTGCGTGCGGCCCGTGAACCGCCTTGACCAGCCCGTGGGCGGGATCATGGTGCTTGCCCGCTCCCGTGAAGCTGCGCGCCGGCTCAGTCTTCAGGTGCAGGGCAGGACATTTGATAAAGAATATCTTGCCGTTGTGCATGGTGTGCCAACCCAGCGGGAAGGGGAGATGTGCGACCTGCTCACCCGCTCAAAAACGGAGCGGCGCAGCTATGTAACCGATACGCCCGGCAAAGATGTGCAGCAAGCGCGTCTGTGCTATCGCCTGCTGGAAGTGAGCGGCGGACTCAGCCTTGTGAAGATCGCGCTGGATACCGGGCGTACCCACCAGATCCGTACCCAGTTTTCAAGCCGGGGCATGCCGCTGGTGGGCGACAGGAAATACGGCGCACCGGCTCAGGATATGCCCGGTATTGCCCTTTGGTCGAACACCATCGGCTTTATCCACCCCCAGACGGATGAACAGCTGCGTTTTTCCGCCCCGCCGCCGAAAGCGTGGCCCTGGACGGAATTTGAGTGTCTGGAAGAAACTGTATTATAGAGGTATTATAGAGAAAAGTACGAACGCTGTTTTTGGCGTTCGTACTTTTGTTTGCTTTATTCTTTTGTTTCAAAAATCTTCCTCACATCGTAGTTCATGAGCCGCCCGCCAAGGCGCAGGTCGCGCTTGTACTGAATGTCCGGATCCGGAGTAAGGAACAGATCACAGGGGTGGGCAATGCGGCGCATATAGCGCGTCACATACTCATCGGAGGGGAACGCAGGAGCAGGGGCATTGGGCTTTGCCGGTTTGCCCTCTCCACCATTGAGAATATACTCAGCGCACTTGATATAACCGTCGATGAGCGGGCGTGCCTCAAATACGCCCGGGCCTGTGCAGAAGGTGTCATAATGCTCGCTCAGGCGGTCGAATTTTTTAAGCTGTTCCAGCGCGAATTCTACGGAATACTTACAGTTGTAGTTTTCCACTACCATCTCATCTCCGGAGAAGAGGATGCGCTCTTTTTTGTCCAGGAAGGCCAGCGAGCCGGGACTGTGTCCGCGGAATGCATAGACCTCAATGTCTCTGCCGCCCAGATGGAAAACGTATCCCTCATCAATGATTACACAGGGGTAGTCACGTGGGAAATCTATGCCATAGTGGCTGGGTTTGGCTATTGTGCGGTTGTTGTAACAGTCCTGCGACATATATGCGCAGTCGAACAAATAGTTGTTTGCCGTATGATCAAAGTGGCTGTGTGTATTCGCGATACGATAAACCGGCTTTTCCGTCAGACTTTGGCAAAAAGCGCGCAGGTCTCCGCAGCCATAGCCTGAGTCGATTACCAGAGCTTCGTCCTCGCCCTCGATCAGGTAGGTGTAGTCTCCGTCTGACAGCACCTGCCATGTGCCGGGCGCGATCTTTGTGGCCCTGAAGTACGGCTCGTCCATTGGGGTCAGGTAACCGTCATAATCCTCCAGCAGAATGTGGCTTTTGCCTACAAATTCCACAGGCTTCATGTTTTTTGTCCACTGCATGGCACATTGCTCCTTTAAGTTTAAAGTATTGATATGGTAAATATAACGCATATTTGTTCAGAAATCAAATCTGAATGTTGCTGATACGGGTTTTTGTTAAGATCCCGCCAGTGTTCCGTTTGACGTTGCAAAAAAGATGATCCGCTAACCGTTAAGGACAGCGGATCCTTTACACTTTTTAAATGCCTGCAAACCAGTCGAGCACATCAGCAAGGTTTTCCTGCGCTACATAGTCGCCGGGGGTCGTCAGAAGACGAAGCATTTCTTCATCATTGGCATTTTTGTTCTTTTTTGCCGTCATAAAGAGTATCAGGGTGTCGATCATTTTGGCGTGTATTCCCTCCAGCTTGTCCCTGTCCATGCCGCCCTGCAGAGTGAACAGCGGGCAGGTGTTCGGAATGCGGGCGGTTTTGCGCACCTGATCGATAAGCGCACCCGTGGTGCATAGTCCTACGCCCAAAACCGCGCAAATGTCAAAGCGCCTTACGGCTTTTGCGTATCCCTTTACACTCCCTGCCATCAGCCAGCCCATGTAGATGATGGCCGTACCTTTGGCCAATGCGTCAAAGGATTCTTCCAGCGTTATGGCGGGCAGCCCGATCTTCTCCGAGAGAATGGCTGCGTATCGGGCGGTGTGTCCGTTGGCGGAAGTATAAACTATGGCGGCGGGTTTCATTCTGCTGCCTCCTTAACTGTTTTTGATTTGCCTGCGTGTATATCCGAAATTCTATTCCCATTAGCCGTTTCTGTCAACCTCTGCGTTCTGATATGCCGGCCGATTCGGCTGCACCGAACAGCATCAAGGGCGTGTGAATGTGCAAAAATGGGTAAAAATGTAAAATTATTAAGCAAATTATTACAGATTTGGGCATAAATTAACAGCTTTCACGCAAATATGACAGAGAATACTGTTGCAAAAAAGTCCGGCAGCCGTTATAATGTCCATACTGTGTAAAAGTGTACTTAATTACTCAAAAAGTCACGAAAGGAGCACACTTTTGAAAAATACCATAAAGCGAGTGGTACTTACGCTGCTGCTTGCGGCGCTGATATTTACTCAGGCTGCTCCCGCGGCGCAGGCCATTTACATAGCGCTCACGCCATCGCCCGTGACGGGGAAAAGCGCGGAAACTGCTGTTTATGAATATCTGACAGGTACAATGGGCCTTAATGAGGCGGCTGCCTGCGGTGTGCTTGCCAATATACAGGCCGAGTCCGGCTTTAACTATGACGCCTACGGCGACTATGACGGCGACACACCAACCAGCTATGGCCTTTGCCAGTGGCACTACTCCCGCTGGGACAGACTCAAAACCTTCTGTGCCAATAACGGCCTTGAGGAATCCAGCCTTAACGCCCAGCTTCGTTATATGGAGTATGAGCTTAAGAATTACTACCCCATGGTGTATAACTACCTGCGCGGCGTGGACAACACTGCCGATGGCGCATACGATGCCGGATACTATTGGTGCTACTACTACGAAAACCCTTCCAACAAGCTCGAGAAATCCGCACAGCGCGGTTCAACTGCTGCTACTACATACTGGGCGGTGTACGCCCCCGAACCGGACAACAGCGTTGACTACACCGAGACCGATGCTTACGGCTACTACAAGGTGACGACCGACGGTGTCAGCATCCGCTCCACCCCCGTGGTTGCCGATGACAACAGAAGCGGCTCTGCCGATGCGGGTACCGTGTTTTATGTTGAGGCACTGTGTACCAACAGTGACGGCGGCAAATTCTACCGCATCAGCAGCGGTAAATGGGCCGGTCATTTCATCAGTGCCGACTACCTTACCGCGGCCGAGGGTGTGACGGATGAGATCACCGCCTCCGGCATTACTTATCCTGTGCGGCACACAGTGGGTGATTCGTTCACCGTTGCCGGAACCATTACATCCCAGATTTCAAGTTTGAAGTCAGTGTCCGTGATGATCTATGACGCAAACGGAGACTACACCGGCGTGGGCAAGTCTGTCACCACCAGCCGCATGAGCTATGATCTTGCCGGTATCGACAACTATGTCACCTTTGGCAAACTTACAGACCCCGGCGTGTACACCTACCGCATTGAGGCGAAGAACGCCAGCACAACCTATGTTTTTGAGAAAGAGTTTGAGGTAGTACCCGTTGCCAGCGTGACGGTTAGCTTCGACCCCAACGGCGGTACCTGTGACACCGCGTCCAAGATCGTGTCCTCCGGCTCACCCTATGGCGCTTTGCCTACGCCGAGCCTTGAGGGCTGTACCTTCGCCGGCTGGTATACCAAGGCTTCCGGCGGCAGCAGAGTGACTTCAACCACCACCGTTGACACGCAGGAGGATATCACCCTCTACGCCCACTGGACCATTCCTGCACCGACAGGGCTAAGCACCCAGTCTAAGGAGGACGGTTCCATCGTCCTCACCTGGAACAGCAGCGCCGGTGCCGAGGGTTGGGTCGTGTATTACAAGATAAAGGGCTACTCCACATGGAACGAGTACAGCACTGTCACGACCACAAGCTGTACCCTGACCGGCCTTAGCAACGCAACCGTATACGACCTTAGTGTGAAGGCATACTGGACGGTCAACGGTGAGCGCCTGTACAGCGAGGAACGCAGCGAAACGGTACAGTGCCCGTCTCTTAAAACACCGGGCACACCCACCGGACTGAACGCGGTGCATATAAAGGGCGGCGTGAAGATCACCTGGAACGGCGTTGCCGCTGCCACTTCCTACACCCTCCAGTACTCTGCGGACGGCAGCAACTGGACCAGTAAAGAGGGTTTGACCGGCACTGAGTGTGTCCTTACCGAGCTTGACGATACTCTCAGCTACAGTTTCCGCATCATGGCCCACAGCAGCTGCGGCGGAGTTACTAGAAGCGGCTCCTACAGCAGTGTCGCCGTTATGGATGCAAAGCCCATGGCGCCCTCCCCGGCAACGGTGAGCGTAAGATCCGACGACGAGGGCAGCGTAACAGTCAGCTGGACGGCTGTCAGCGGCGCTGACGGATACCGGGTGTCATACCGCAAGGTGGGTGACACAGCCTGGACGGACGGCCCCACCACTGACGGAAACTCCGTATCCGTCACCGGCCTTAAAGACATGACCAATTACGAGTTCCGCGTGTGCTCGCTGACCTACATTAACGCCGTTGCCGTTGAGGCAGGCAGTTACAGTGCCTCGGCCACCTGCGCCGTGTTTAAGGCACCGGACGCGCCCGATGGCGTGCGTGCCGTGCGAAACGATGATGGAAGCATCTCCGTAAGCTGGGAGCCGGTTGACAGCGCGGTGAAATACACCGTTGCCTACCGTGCAGACGGCGGCTCATGGCGTTATGTTGAAGATGTAAGCGATACGGTGCTTTTACTTACAAATGTGTATGAGCGCTATGAGTACAGCATTAAGGTCTGCGCCTACGGAACCTTCTCCCAGACCACCAAGGCGGGCGATTACAGCGCGGCAGTAACTGCACCTGCGAAAGAGGTTGCGGACGCACCCTCCACTGCGAAAGCCACTTCCGGAGACGATGGCAGTGTTACCGTGTCCTGGTCCAAAGTGTCCGATGCCGATGGCTATCTCGTCTACTACCGCAATATTATTTATAAAGACGACAAAATATCAGATTATGGCGATTGGCAGTCCTGCTCTCCCACCACCGATACAAAGTACACGGTCACCGGCCTTGACAACATGACCAACTACCAGTTCCGTGTGCGTTCCTATACGATAGTGGATGATACAAGGGCTTATTCCGACGACTACAGCGACATTTGCACAGCCCCGTCAATGACGGTGCCTGAGGCACCGGCTACTGTCCTGGCAGAATGTCTGGCAGGCGGCGGCGTGCACATCGTCTGGTCCGGCGTTGAAGGCGCTTCCGGCTATGTCCTGTCCTATTCCAAGAATAACAGCAACTGGACGAAGATAGAGGACATAGAAGACACCGAATATATTATCGAAAGCCTCACCGAGGGCAGCGAGTATTATTTCCGTGTCAGCGCGGTTTACACCGCTTTCGACACCTCCCGTGCCGGCAAATACAGCACAGCGATCAAACTGAAAATAGTCCTTGAGGAAGATGTTCCGGATGCACCTGCCGGTATCACTGCCCAGTCCAACGCCAACGGCAGCATAACCGTTAGTTGGGACTCCGTCCCGGGTGCTGATGCCTACCGCGTGTACTGCTTCAGGATAGCCGGTGAATCCGATGGCGGTTATATTTACGATACCGTTGCCGTTTATGACACAGACGAAACCAAGCTGACTCTTACGGAGCTTGAGGATATGAAGGGCTATGTCTTCACTGTCCGCAGCCTCAGAAGCACCGGCGGCACATACATCGCATCGGCCCGTCCGTCAAATGAATCGGCGGCCCCAGCGATAAAGCAGCCCACGGCACCTGCGGGTCTGGCGGCGGAGCGCAGCGGCAGCAATGTCATCGTCACATGGAGCGGCGTCTCCGGCGCGTCATATTACGAGCTGCAGTACTCCACCGATGGCGTAAACTGGGAATCTGCCGACCGCTTGAGCGGCACGAAATACACCCTCGGCGGAATTGATGCCGAAAGCCGCTGCTACCTGCGTGTTCGGGCAGTGAGCGAGTGCATGGGCCTGAGCAGCAGCAGCGTGTACAGCTCTGTATATACCCTGCGCGCTGTCGGCGATCCCACGGCGGAGCTTACTGCCACCGTCAATGATGACGGCACCATCGGCCTTGAGTGGGAGACTTGCGCCGGAGCGGACGGCTACCGCGTGTATTACAGCCAGATCATCGGCGCCGATGGCATGATGAACGGCACCGAAAACTGGGTAATGACCGAGTATATACAGGATACCCAATACACCCTTGAAGGTCTCGATCACCTGTGGGCGTACCAGATCAAGGTCTGCGCCTACATCGATGTGAACGGCGTC
Source organism: Oscillospiraceae bacterium (assembly GCA_045605145.1). Classification (GTDB taxonomy): domain Bacteria; phylum Bacillota; class Clostridia; order Oscillospirales; family Oscillospiraceae; genus CAMNAO01. Next base: position 13,751 of record JAZUPH010000003.1, read on the forward strand.
AAATATGTGGTGGAGGAGTACAGCACTTACGCGCGCTCTCCGTCAATAATTACTCCTTCGGCACCAATCGGCGTGAAGGCGGTGTGGGATGATGACGGTACGCTCCTTGTCACATGGCACCACGACCCGGGCGCAAACCGCTATACTGTTGAGTATTCGGTGGATGGACAGCAGTGGCAGAGGGTGGTAGTCCTCTCCGGCAGCAGCTGTCGTATCGGCTGCCTTGAACAGGGCGGCAGCTACCTTGTGCGCGTCAGCGCGGGCTGCAGCTGCCTGGGCGTGAGCAAAATGGGCGAATATACCCAGGTCACCAGTGAGCTTAACAAGTAAAACACTCAGATGCAATAACACGGCATGACCCAAAGTCATGCCGTGCCTTTTCTTTGCGACGATTCCATCTGGACATCAAAGATGCCCTGTGTTAAACTGTCTGTGCATCAATTTCCCGCACTGCCGGGTGTATTACACGGCGGCGCGGTTTGTATCGGAGTTTTAGCTATGAAGAAACTGCTGGATATGTTCCTTACCTTTGCCAGGGTGGGCGGCATGACCTTCGGAGGCGGCTACGCCATGCTCCCCATTTTGCAGCGTGAGGTGGTGGAGAAGAAGGGCTGGACCACTGAGGAGGAGCTGACCGACTACTACGCCGTTGGCCAGTGTACCCCGGGAATTATCGCCGTCAATGTTGCCACCTTCATCGGCAACAGCCAGGCCGGCATCCTGGGCGGCATCGTTGCCACATTGGGCGTCGTGTTCCCCTCCGTTGTGATAATCAGCATCCTTGCCGGGATCATCAATGCCTTCGCTGCAAATCCCTATGTCATCAATGCCTTCGCCGGTATCCGCGTGTGCGTGTGCGTGCTTATCTTCAACGCGGTTTTGAAGCTGGGCAAAAGCGCCATAAAGGACGCGCTGGCAATGGGGATATTCCTTGTGGTGTTCGTGTGTGCATTTTTCTTTGATGTTTCGCCGGTGCTGTATGTACTGCTGGCCGGAACAGCGGGCGTGGTATACAATGTACTGCGCTGGCGCCGTGAGGGAAGGAGGGCTGAATAATGCTTATCTTGCTTCGCCTTTACTGGGAATTTCTAAAGATAGGCCTGTTTGCCATCGGCGGCGGCCTTGCCACGGTGCCCTTCCTGTACGCCCTTGGGGAAAAGACTGGCTGGTTTACCGCCGCCACCGTTGCGGACATGATCGCCGTCAGTGAGTCCACACCCGGCCCCATCGGCGTGAACATGGCAACCTATGTTGGCAACAACATCGCGGGTATTGCCGGCGGAGTGATCGCCACACTTGGCCTTATCACACCCTGCATTATCGTTATTCTCATCGTTGCCGCTTTCCTCAAGAGCTTCAAGGACAATAAGTATGTCGGCGCGGTGTTCCACGGCCTGCGCCCGGCATCCACCGGTCTGATCGCTGCCAGCGGCCTGTCCGTCGCGGTACTTTGCTTTGTTGACAAGGCCGCGTTTGCCACCGGCGACCTGTTGGGCGTGCTTGATTACAAGGCGCTGATCCTTGCTGCTGTGATCCTTGTGCTGACCCGCTGGGTAAAGCCCACGAAGAAACTGCACCCCATAGTGTTCATTGCCGTGTCAGCGGTGGTTGGCATTGTGTTCGGCTTCGGCGGTGCCTGAGGATCCGACGATCTGCCGCAGAAGCGGCTCCAGCTCCTGCCAGAAATGCCTGACCTCCGGCCAGGCGATAAACACCGACTCCGCACCCGCCGCGAAAGCTGAGCGCACTCTCATAGCCATTGTGTTCGCGTCATCCCACAGGATCAGCCGTTCGCCGCGTTCGTCGGACAGGACGGAGTACATTGCCTCCAACTCCCTTGACATGAAGATGCCACCTCCTGCGGCCTTGGCCATAGCCTGCGCCTCGCCGGGGGAGAGGAGACGCCCCTTGCCGCGCCCGGGCAGCCTGTACTCGCTGCTTCTTACCGGCAGATTCAGGGCAAAGCCGCGCCCCTTATTTGCGGCACAGATACGCCTCAGCAGCGCCGTGACACTCCCGTCAGCAGGCGCTGCTGTTATTATGCGCAGGGCGCTTATATTGCATATACACTCCTGCGGCAGATACAGCTTCAGTCCATGCCTTTCCAGCGCCGGCTGCAGGGCGCTGAGCATGGACAGCACTGGGCGTTCCTGCCGCCCGCTGATGTCCAGCATTACGCCCTCATAGTTCATCAGCATACATTCCCGCAGTATCTGTCCTGCCAGCTCACCGCCGCCTGCGGCAGATGCGCCTATGCTGTCGGCTATCATAAGGCCGCGGCGCAGATAGAACTGCCCCCGCGCCCGATACAGGCGAAAATCCCTGCCTATGCGATAGGCAAGGTGGGCCGGGGTAAATAGCCCTGCGCAGGGCGGCCCTGACTCTTCCGGTGGGATGACGAGATGGATTTTTGCCGCTTTCACCACTGTACAACCTCCGTTTTGTGGGGTATAATACTCGTATATAGCCCGTCCCTGCCGGGTACGGGCGTCATGCTTTTTGTTAATTATATTTTGGCGCGGCTGGAATATGCCCGCCGGGGAGGTATTATATGGATCACATCAGCAACATACAGAAAAAGCTGGCAGAGCGCGAGCTGGACGGAATTTTCCTTACCGGCGCGTCAAACGTGTTTTACGCCACGGGCTTCCCCGGCTGGGACTGCACTACCCTGGTCACTGCCGACGGCGCATGGCTTTTCACCGACTCCCGCTATATTGAGGCGGCGAGCAATGCGGTAAAGAGCGCAGTGGTGCTGGAAACCAACCGCGACAACAGCCTTATCTCCAGAGTTAATGATGTCATTGCCGGCTGCGGCATCAAAAAGCTGGGCATTGAAGAGCGCTCTTTGTCTTACAGGAGCTATCTGACTTATAACGAGAAGTTTGGCGTTGAGCTGGTCCCCTCCCAGTCCCTTATGGATGAGCTGCGTGCCGTGAAGAGCCGTGAAGAGCTTGAGATCATGATCAAGGCCCAGCGCATTGCCGAGGCCGCTTTTAACGAGACCGTGGCCAATATCCGCATGGACATGACCGAGACTGAGCTTGCCGCCGAGCTGGTTTATAAAATGATCTGCCACGGTGCGTCCGATAAGTCCTTCAACATCATCGCCGTCAGCGGCGAGAAGTCCAGCATGCCCCACGGCGTGCCCGAGAACCGCAAGCTGCGCAAGGGTTTCCTCACCATCGATTTTGGCGCGAAGTATCAGGGCTACTGCTCCGACACCACCAGAACCATCTGCCTTGGCGACCCCGATGCCGAGATGGAGAAGATCTATTACACTGTTCTTCGCGCACAGCAGGCGGGCATCGACGCTGCTAAGGGCGGCATGATCGGCCGTGACATTGACGCCGCCGCCCGTAAGGTGATAGACGATGCCGGCTACGGCAAGTATTTCGGCCACTCCTTCGGCCACAGCCTGGGCATCGATGTACATGAGAGTCCCAACGCCGCCCCCTCCGAGACCCGCCCCATTCCCGTGGGTGCAGTCATCTCCGCAGAGCCCGGCATCTACATCCCCGGCAAGTACGGCGTGCGTATTGAGGACGTTCTCTACCTGACCGAGGACGGGTGCGAGGATATCACCTGCCTGCCCAAGGAGCTGATTGTTATTTAAGTGTCCAATTTGCAATAAACACTTGCAAATATGCACAATATGGTATAAAATATTACGCGGCTATGTATGCCTGATAAAGATTTTATTTGTATTTATAGATTTTAGGAGGATATTTCAGTGATTACTGCAGGCGATTTCAGAAACGGTGTTACCTTTGAGATGGACGGCAAGGTTATGCAGGTCGTCGAGTTCCAGCATGTTAAGCCCGGCAAGGGTGCCGCTTTCGTAAGAACCAAGATGCGCAATGTCATTACCGGCGCCGTGACCGAGACTTCTTTCAACCCCACCGATAAGTTTGAGAATGCCACTGTTGAGCGCAGAACCATGGAATACAGCTACAATGACGAGAACCTGTATTACTTCATGGATCCCGAGACCTATGAGCTTGAGCCCATTGATGAGAGCGTTCTGAATGACAACTTCAAGTTCGTCAAAGAGAACATGGAGTGCACCGTCCATTCCTACAAGGGCAAGGTATTCAACGTAGATCCTCCCACCTTTGTTGACCTGATCGTAACCAAGTCCGATCCCGGTGAGCGCGGCAACACCGCCACCAACGTCACCAAGCCCGCAACTCTTGAGACCGGCGCTGAGATCAAGGTTCCTCTGTTTATCAACGAGGGCGACAAAATCCGCATTGATACCCGCACCGGCGAGTATCTTGAGAGATCCAAGAACTGATAACACAAAACCGGCATATTTTGATTAAGGAGGCAACATCAATGACAGTATCTGAGAAAGTGGCATATCTGAAAGGTTTGGCGGCAGGCATCGCAATGAGCGCCGATTCTAACGAGGGTAAGCTCTTTGCGGCGATCATCGACGCACTGCAGGAGGTTGCTGACGAGATCGAGGACATCAACTACACCATGTTTGAGCTTGGTGAAGAGATCGACGCCGTTTCATCCGACCTTGCCGATGTTGAAGACGTGGTTTTTGACGACGATGATGACGACGATGATGATGACGACGATGATGACGATGACGATTGGGACGATGACGACGAGATATACGGCGTGACCTGCCCCAACTGCAGCGCCGAGATTCCCGTCACCGCCGAGCAGGTTGAGGACGGCGAGATCGTCTGCCCCAACTGCGGACAGGAGCTTGAGCTGGAGTACGACGAGGACGAGGAGTACGACGACTGAGTCGCCCACTGACAGCATAATACAATCGCAACAACAAGCGCCGACGGGAGTGCTCCGTCGGCGCTTTGCCTGTTTTTACCGTAATTGACTTTGAGGTGTCAATGTAATATAATAGGATAAACTGTCTGAAGGAGGAAATGTGAAATGAAGAGGATTTTCTGTCTCTTTATCACATTTGTGATGATTCTGTGCGTTTTTACCGGCTGTAACGCCGGGGAAAACGAATCATATTACGAGGGGCAGACCTTGATTGATGAAGTTGAGGATGTTACCGCAGATTTCAATGGAGGAGAGCCTGAGCAGGGAACTGAAGATACAGTGACAGCAGAAGTCCCGCAGGATGAGCCGGAAACACAGCCTGATGAAACTGGGAGTGAAGGCTCTGTTGAGGTGGATCCCGGTGAGGAGGGGCCTGTTGAAGAAGAGCCCGCTGAAGAAGAGCCTGTTGAAGAAGAACCTGTATCTCCCTTTACCCATCCTTTAACCGGTGAACCGATGGACAATGATATCAGCGAATATCGTCCCTTTGCCATCATGCTCGATAACGGAATTGAAGCCCTGCCGCAGGACGGCATTTCCTATGCAGACATTCTGTATGAAATGACCGCCTATGCCGGCGGCGCCACCCGTTGTATGGGCGTGTTCCAGGATATCAGCGTGGTTGATATTATCGGCGGCATACGCAGTTGCCGTTCTCAGTTCGTTGATGTTGCGCTGGCCTATGATGCGATATATGTTCATGTGGGCGGCTCTCAGGAGGGGCTTGCGCGGATGCGCAGTACCGGCTGCACAGATATAGACGATACCGGCATCGGCTGGCTGTACCGCGACCCTTGGCGCCAGGCCAATATCGGTTACACCCACAGCGTTGTAATGGACACTGCACGGGTTCTTGAAGAGATTGAGGACGCCGGCTATCGTACAAGGCATGAAGAAGACTATTCTTATGGCCTCACTTTCACTGCCATACCCTCAATGCCTGATGGCGTTTACGCCCCCAAAGCTGAAGTGAACCACGGTGGAAACAAGTCCACATTCTTTGACTACAACGAAGAAACGGGACTTTATTATGCTACCCAGTACGGTAATCCGTGGATAGACCGGGCAACCGACGAGCAGCTTTGCTTTACAAATCTGCTGTTTATTGAGGTGACCGGGCGCTATTCTGAGGGCGAATACCTTCTGCAGACCACATACGGCGAAGGCAACGGCTACTATCTGTACGGCGGCCAGTGGATTGAGATCACCTGGTCCCGTGAGACTGTAAACGATCCCTTTGAGTATTTCTATCTTGACGGCACGCCGCTTTCCCTTGCCGTCGGCAAGACTTACGTGGGCATCTGGACCCAGTACGGTTATGTGAATTTTGATATTGAACAAGACAGTTAAACACAGCAAGCGGGTCGGGATAATTCCCGACCCGCTGTTATTTGCCGCAGTCTGCGTTCATTCTATGGGCAGATGCGGCATCCTGCCGGCGTTTACAGTTCGCTGCATAAAAGGGGATATGCGCTCTGCCTAATTACACCGGATGTCAGAATCTGCGCCTTGTCTGTGTTGCCCCAAAGCACGCCACCACATAAGTGTCCGTCGACGAACCAATACTTTCGGAAGCTACCCTCTATCTCGTTGCGGTACTCCAAAAGTTTGCAATTCTTGTTGTCTGATACAACTGTCCCAATGGAAAACAGCTTGATGTTCATTCCTTCAAAAGAGGTGCCATAGGGGACAGCGCTGTACTTCACATCATCACCTGCGGCGTTGGCACCCGCAACACGACCCTGCTCGGCAGCCTCAGGCCACAGCTGATAGTTCACTCCCTCAAGCTCGGCACAGTCACCGCAGGCGTATATGTCAGCAACGGATGTCTCCATTCTTTCTGTGACGCAGACGGCCCGGCGGCATGTTATGCCTGTGTTCATTGCAACATCTGTTACTGCGGCGCTGCCGCAAGAGATTATAACAATATCTGCCGGGTACATG
>JAZUPH010000004.1:0-2557 GCA_045605145.1 Oscillospiraceae bacterium
CGCCCCAAGCCCTTCGGCAAGCTGCTGATATCCGCCGTAGTCGCCCCACTCCATGCGGCTGTGCATGCCGTCATAGTCAGAGCCCAGAGCCACGCTCTCGATACCGGCCACATTCGCCATGTGGCGCAGATGTTTGGCGACGATCTCGATGGAGGTAAAGTTGTCGGAGCGATCCTTCACCGGGCGAAGGAAGCCGGTGAGGAAATTGATGCCCACAACGCCGCCCTTATCAGCAAGGGCACGAAGCTGCTCATCAGTAAGGTCGCGGCTGTTGTCACACAGCGCACGGGCGCATGAGTGAGAGGCGATGAAAGGCTTTGTGCTGTGCTTTGCCACATCCCAGAAACCACCCTCACTAAGGTGAGATGTATCAACCGCAATGCCAAGCTCGTTCATTCGGCGCACAGCCTCAATACCGAAGGGCTTGAGGCCCAGGGCGTGCTTCTGGGGATCCATACTCTGAGGGAAGCCGATTGAGTTTTCGTAATTCCAGGTCAGCGCCACCATGCGCACGCCCTGCTCGTACATCTTGTCGATGTTTTCAAGTTTGCCGTCAATGGTAACGCCGTCCTCAACGGTGAGGATGGAGCTCATCTTCCCTGCCGCATCGTTGCGCAGCACATCTTCGACACTGTAGGCCGGAAGAAGCACATCCTTGCAAAGCTCCAGCTCGCGCAGGTATGCCGCGTATGCTCTGTCGTAATAGGTCTGTGGGTCCACGCCGCCTGCATGGCGCTGCGCAGACTCATGTGTGGGTACAAAAATTGCAAAGCACTGGGCAAGGCAGCCCCCCTGCTTAAGTTTAGCAAGGTTGATATGTGCATCCTCCATCTGGTTCAGATGCTCTCCGTTATAAAACCGCATTATTGTGTCGCAGTGCAGATCTACCATTTTCATATGTGCTTCCTCCATTTATATGCCCGGAAAACCGGAGCAAAATTACTGCACATATAATACACCTTTTGTACAAATTTCGCAAATGAATTTGGACGCACAAAAGGGCCCGCCATTTCGGCGGGCCCAGCTTAATCGATTATTATTCGGCTGCGGGAGTTCTTGCAGGAGCCATATCGCGGATCTTCTTTTTCCAATTACCCTTTGCATAGGCAATAACAGTGATAAGCAGACCGGCAAGCCAGCAGATGAGCATGGAGAGGTATACCATTCTCTGCTGGGTGGAGACAGCGCCGCCCAGACTGCGGACGATAGCAACCAGCGTATAGGCCAGGGGGATGCGCATAAGGATCGTAGTGCCGAAGCTGATCCACATGGGAGTCATGGTGTCACCGGCGCCACGCATAACGCCCTGCAGACACTGGGTAACGGCAACGCCGATATATCCGGGAGCAAGCATATAAAGCATGGACATTGCCTTATCCACCAGTTCCGGGCTGTCGGGTGTGAACAGCTCCATCAGCCAGGGGCCGCACAGAACGATGACAGGCACCAGCACAAGCGCGGTCATCAGCGACATAATTGTGCCCTGCTTTGCGCCCTGCTTGACGCGGTCGATCTTACCGGCGCCTACATTCTGGCCGGAATATGTGCCAAGTGCCTGACCGAAGCTGAAGTTAGGCATCATGGCATAGCCGTCAACACGCATTACCATCACGTTGCAGGCAACGAACATTGCATCGTTGAAGCTGTTGATGAGGGACTGAACGATCATACCGCCGCAGGACATGATGGCCTGAGTAACGCCGGACGGGATGCCCAGGCGAACGATAGCGCCAAGGTACTCCTTGCGGGGCCGCATATTTTTGAAGGACAGGGTGAATACATCCTTGAGCTTTGCCAGCTTTATCAGGCAAAAAATGGCAGAAATACCCTGTGCGATAACCGTGGCCAGAGCGACACCGGCAACACCCATTCTGTTAACCAGCAGAAGGTCGCCGATTACATTCAGGACCGAGCAGATCATAAGGAACATAAGCGCGGAGAAGGAGTCACCAAGACCGCGGAGAATGCCGGCAAAAATGTTATAGAACAGGAAGCCTGCAATGCCGTAAAAGAAGATGTTGAGGTATGCCTCACACTCGGCATAAAGCTCAGGCAGGGTGCCTACGGCAGTCAGCAAAGGGCCGGTTATCATGGGACCCACGATCATGATGAAAACAGAAGCGAGGGCGGTAACGGTAATGCAGTTGCCGATGGTACGCTCCAGCTTTTCGCGGTTGCGGGCACCGAAATACTGGGAGACCAGAATTCCTGCGCCGGTGGAAATGCCGACAAAAAGCGCAAGAAGCAGGTTGATAACAGGCATCGCGTTGCCGACAGCGGCAAGACCGGTGTATCCCCACTGGCTTCGGCCAACGACAACTGCGTCAACTGTATTATAAAGCTGTTGGGCGAAGTTTCCAACAAGCATGGGGAAGGCAAAGCCTGCAATTCGTCTCCACGGGGTGCCTTCCGTCATATCCTGAGGCGTAAAAGCCTTCCGGATTTTTGCCATTAAACTCATTCAAATTTCCTTCCTTCTCGTCTGTACACAGAATGTTATTATTACTCACGAAAGGATATTGTATAACATTATGATGTGCAATGCAAGATGCTTTTT
>JAZUPH010000005.1:0-6745 GCA_045605145.1 Oscillospiraceae bacterium
GCCGCAGAATTCCATGAGCATAAAACCGACACCGTCGGGAATGCGGACAGAGGTGGAATAACCGTCCGAATACTCATACTGCAGATTGTGGCTCAAAACAGGGTTCTGGTTGCCCGCTGCGCCCGAGCTCCACGCCACGACGACATCGTTGCCGTAGTGCTCCTCGGCATAAGCGCAGGCGATACCGCTGACGTTGCCGGAGGTCTTGGATTTTCCGTCAAAGTCTTTCATCATGTGGATGCAGGTGTTGTGCATGGGATAGTTACAGAACGCGCAAATCAGATTGCCGTCAAGATCCACAAACTTGATCGTAGCCAGGGTTTTGTCGCTGTATCCGGCAAAGTTCTTTCCCTCGATCCAGTAACCTCTGGGGGTCTGGAGATCGCGATTTATATTGACATAGCTGTCAACCGTGCCGTACCCGTATTTTGCCGGGCGCATTGTATCCAGGGCGTGCCCAATCGCCCACTTCGCTGCGGCCATTTCCACGACCCAGTACTTTTCATGGAACACCACCTCGGCGGGTGAGCCGTTATGCAGGCCCACATGATAGTCCTTCGCGCAGGAATGGTTGTGAGTTCCGCAGATCATAAAGTTGGTCTTCGGGATTCCGAACTCCTTTGACAGATCCTCCAAAATCGTGGGAGGACCAGGATAGCCCATGGTGTCCCATGTCATGATTATCGAAATCTCTTTGCCGTTGTCGATTGCAATAGCCCTGCAGAACATATCGTCGTAGGGACACTCCTGCAAAAGCGGGTCAATGCCCCAGTCTGCGAAGCTGCTGGGGATGGGGTACAGATCGGGGGGTGGATTAATGCACGCCTTTCCGGCGCCGACTTTAATGGCCATACTTGTCCTCCTTTTTTATATTGTTGTCAGTTTATCAGTTTTCTGTGTTATCTGCAATGGTTTTCCAAATGGCGGTTCTCGTACATATACAGCAGGTTGTCCTTGATAATATTGTCAGAGGCACCCGGCTTGGGAGGTCTGAAAGCCTCAAAACAGTTGTGATCCACACTGTCTTCATCAAGCACATATCCTGCGGTCGGCCCCACATGGGAGATGAGAAGCAGCTTCTTGTCACCAAAGGCACGGCGGCACTTGGTGCCGATCATGTTGTATGCTTCGCATCCCAGACCGTATACCGTAATATCTCCGATATTGAGCATCATCGTATACAAATGCACCGGATGCTCCGGGTCGTCGATCATCTTTACCATGCCCTTGTCCGGCCAGGTGCCGTCCGGGTTGGGTTTAAGGCTGATATTGGCCTTAAGCTGGTTTGCGAGCATATCGACCCCTTCGGGGGCCTTCTGCGCCGGCAGATCTATGTACCGGTCCTGCACAAACAGAGAGGTGTCCTTATCGTCGCAGCTGATCGTTTTCAGCGCCTTCAATATTGACATCGCATGCTGCTGCCCTACATGCTGTGAGATGAAATACATACCGCCGGGAACCATGCGGAAATCCGCGTCGTTCTGCTGGACATTTGATCCGTCGTAGTTGAAAAGACCAAGATAGGCCATTGCCGGGTTCTGGTCTCCGCAGGCGCCGTTAAACCAGAGTATAACAGGCTCACGGCCGTAAAGCCCGTAGCGCTTCTCGACATAATCGCAGGCAAAGCCGGGGAAATCGCCGGAGAGTTTGATCTGCCCGTCAACATCCTTGGCCAGAAAGCCTACGGTGGGATGGCAGGCATAATTGACCATCGCTGCAATGAGCTGGCCGTCGTAATCTTCAAACTTGATGATGTATACGGTCTTGTCTGAGGGAAGCTCATAATTCTGCGCCTGGACCCAGTTGCCGTCCTCGGCAAGATAGTCGCGGTTAACATTTATGTAGCTTTTTCCCTCGCCATAGCCGTATTTCGCAGGGCGAAGGTCTGCAATTGCGGCATTGACCGCTTCAACAGTTCTGTCCAGCTGCCAATCAAATTCCTGGCAGCCCGCTTCTACCTGTTTGCGGTCTCTTAAGGGGGCAGAGTGGTTATGTGTAGCGGAATAAACAATATTTTCCACTGGGATTCCGGTAGCCTCAGATACGAACTTCTTTGTTTCCTTATCAAAGGGCTTTGTCAGTTCCCAGGAAATGACGGCAATTCGTTTTTCGCCATTATCCAGCACAAGCGCCCTGACATATATATCAAAATATACGTCCGTCAACTGGTTACCGAGCCATGTCGGGAAAGGGAACATTTCTTTGGGCGGGGTTATACACACCTTGCTGCATCCAACTTTTAGCATACTGTCCTCCTGTCTGTAGTCGGTGCTTTATTTATAGGGCCGATACAATGTACTTGCCCTTAACCGTCAATATAAAAGCGGCTTGATTCCCGGTGCTTCCGGGCTTTTGACGCCGCCGTGATTGCTTCCCTGTAGCTGTTTTTCGGCCTGCGGCAGGGGAGCCTTGCGCAGCACTTTTGTGTGCTGCTGTCATAAGGCGGTTTAAAATTCTTGGGACTGCTAAATATTTAACAGTCCCAAGCGGTCAGTCAACCTGCGCAGTTGATGATCAGTTATTTAGCGGCATTAATAGAATACATCATAATCGTCGGTTGCCAGGCAGGCCTGCGCCATAAGCTGCTGGCTGTTGTTGACGATAATATGTTCAACCTTGTTATAAGAGGCAATGAAACTAATGTCGTTGAAGCGGGGGAGATACCAGACTCTATCCATCATAGCGTGATAGCAGCGGTCGATATCCTCCTGAGTGCCGTAGCGGGCGGCGACGCCAAGATCGTGCATTTCCTGATCGTTGGCACCGTTCATCTGGCCCCATTCATAGTTGGTGTTGTCGGTGAAGGTGTAGAGGATGTTCATGACAAAGCCCTTTGCCATGGTGTCAAAGCCCAGAATATCCCATTCAAGGGTATTTGCCTGGCCGCGCTTTGCCATATAGGTGACCTCATCCAGCAGATCCATCTGAAGATCGATGCCGATGTCTGCCAAGTTGGCCTGCATGACGGCGAAATCGTTGGGCGTCTTGTTGTAAGTGAACTTTATGGTCAGCTCACCGGGCTTATAACCGGCCTGCTCAAGTTTCTGTGCTGCCAGCTCTTTATCGTAGTAATATGCAGAGCCGTCGGTCTCCCACTCGGGGTTGTAGCCGGCAATGCCGCTGTATCCGATAACGCCGGTCGCGTTGCCGTAGCCCATAGTTGCGGCATAGGCGACATCGTCCCAGTTGATGCCGTAGGCAATGGCCTCGCGCAGAGCTTTATTGTCGGCAAAAATAGAGCCGGGATACATATTGAACTCAAGATAGGAGGGGTACATCGCAGGATACTTATGAACGACGAGATTACCCGGGTCTGCAACAAAGTCTTCGGCAGTGGATCCCTGAACATCATACACCTGAATGGTGTTGATGCGCAAGGCGTTTGCTATCTGAGTTTCTTCGGTGATAACGTCATAGCGGACGAAGTCGTAGTTTGCGGCCTTGTGTGGCAAAAGCTCCCTAATTTTCTCCGTGTCACCCCAGTAGGTGTAGGTCTGCTCAAACAGGGCAGAGGAGCCGGAGACGAAATCAGAGCACTTATAAAGTCCGGTACCTACGATGTTGGTGCGGAAGCCCTCATCGCCTGCAGCCTCATAAGCGGCCTGGGTAAACATCCAGAGAGTAGGAAGGTTGCCGGCGTAGTGCTTGTTCTTCATCTTGACTTTGCCGGTATAGGTGCCTGTTTTTTCGATGCTGATTACGTTGGTAATGTTCTTGCCTACAACGCCGGTGTAGTACTCGTAATACCACATAAGGTCATCGGCGGTGTAATGATTGCCTTCGTAGTCATAAATGTTATCGTGCAGCTCAAATACAACGACAGTATCATCCTCTTCGTATGACCACTCTTTTACGCCTACGCCAAGCTCATCGCTGGTTGCATAGGCAAAGTCCCACAGCGGATCCAGACACATGGCCCACATGCGCTGTGCCATCTGACCGGTTGCATAGAAAGGATCCATGGTTTCAAATGTCTTGGATGCAGATGCGATAAGGGTTCTCTGCTCGGCGTCTTTGCCTCTGGTAACATTGCCGCCCAGGTCGCCGCTGGTCGTAACATCGTTCTCTTCGAATGTTACCGATCCGCCCAGGTCAACTTTAGGCTCTTCGGTTACGACATCTTCATTTACAGGCTGATCTTCGGTGGCACAGCCGGCAAGTGCAACGGCACCAACAGCGCCCGCGGTGCCGAGGCTCAGGAATTTAAGAAAGTCTCTGCGGCTTAACTCTGTCATGATAAATTCTCCTTTTCTATAATTTTCAAAATATCCCTTATTCTGCCCATAATGACTGCACTATGAGCAAAATAGTGTACTATTATTCTATCGCTTATGTGCAATGTATACAACGTTACAACTTTTTAAATGCGTGCAAAATATTTTGATTTTTGAGGTTGGCACATAAAAAAATCACCCACAATCACAAAACCTGCTTGTGTTTGTGGGTTGTATTATTGTTTATACCCCTGGCGCGGGAGTGTAGGGGGTGTTAACCGCTGTAAAAATCCGCAGTTTTTTTATACTCTGCGGGAGTGACACCCACGCGCTTCTTAAACACCTTTGAAAAGTATCGCGGGTCGGTATACCCGCACATTTCCGCAACCTGCGCAGTGTTCATCTTAACATCCTTAAGCAGGCCTTTTGCCTTTTCTATTCTGTATTCCTCTATATAATCAAAGAAATTCTTGTTTCGCACTTCTGTATAGATTGTGGAAAAATATGCGCGGCTGAGCATAAGGTAATTAGAAACATCCTCCAGGCGGATTCTTTCATGGTAATGCAGCGCTACATATTCCTCCGCCAGGCGAACAACAGTTTCTTTTCTGCCGGTATTCTTTATAAGCTGCTTGAACATGTCTTCGATCAGATGTGCAAATGTGGCTTCGTATTCGTCAAGCGATGAAGTCAGCTTCAGTTTTGAGGTGAACTCAATTTCGCTTGTTCCAGCCGAAAGCATTCTTATACCGCTGCGGCATGTTTCATAGAAGTCACTGATAATGTATCTTACGGCGTGCCGGATCTCTCCTGTTTTTATAACTTCCACAGGCATGGAAAACAAATCGCGAATTGCGGCTTTCATCGCTGCAGCGTCGAGTTTTACACAGGCTTTGTGAGCCCTTTCATAGATTGAATGCAGATGCTGCCTGTATTCATAGGGGACCTCTGCAGCGTGCTCTTTCCAATGAATAATATCGCCGGCGCCGACCACCTTTCTTGTCCATAGCGCCTCAAACGACTCCCGCCGTGTGTCCCGTATTTCGTTGATGTCGTACTTAACGGTGCCTACGCATATCGTAAATGTTACTTCGTGTACGGGATTAATTGTTTTTTTCAGCAAAGCATGAGACTCGCAGATTTTTTCCAGAACGAGACCCTCATCGCTCGGCTTGTAGTTCAATATTACAAATATTCCATCGATCTTGGTCTCAAACAACACATCGTAGCAACAGTTGGAAACCAGTTCCAAATATATCTTTTTAATACTGTCCGAATAAATTACATCCGTGTGAAACCAGTCGAGACCGGCGGGACAATCAATTTTAACAAAGAAGCCCTGAAACGCACCTTCGCTGTAGCGCGTCCCGTAATGGAGGTTTGCATTTTCTATTGTCATGTTCATGTTGATTATGGAAGCCAGGTTCCCGAGGTAATGAGAACGCAGGGCATAATCATAGTCGTGAACATGGGTGATTTTTATAATCTGTCTTGAAACCGCTCGGCGAAGCGCGGCCAGAAGATTCTCTACTGCCAAGGGTTTGACGAGGAAATCGTTTGCGCCGACACGAAGCGCCTTCACAGCGCTCTCATAACACTCGCTGTCACTGATAAATATAAAATCCATACGGACATATTTATCCTTGTAAATCCGGGCAACATCTATCCCGTCGCCCTGCGGCAAATAAACCTCCGTAATAACAATATCGGGGACATGCCTGTCGATCAACTCGGATAATTCGCGTCCGTTAGCCGCTGTCCCAATCAGTTCAAAGTCTACACCAGCAAGACCGGAAAGCAGGTTTACGATATAGGGCTCTTTTTCGGCAATGATAATCTTAATTCTCATAGTTCCCCCAACATAACCAAGGAACCTGCACGGCGGACCATAATCTGTATGTGCATATCGGGTTGGTGCACGCCTATATTACGGGCGGAGCAATACCGCTCTGTGGGCGCGCTGCATCCTGTCGGCAGGTTTCCCTGTCTGCATTATACTGTGGTATCCTGAACTTTTCAACACGACGCGGTGGTTTCCCTGTGCAATATCTTCGCCGAATGGAGCAGCTTGAATTTACAAGGCTCGTCACCTTTTTTGGCTTGAAATATTGGGATTAAATAATCTGTACCAAGCTGTCGCCTTTGCTCAAATTCCGGCTTTTGCCGGATTCCTTAGATAAACTCATGGCCGTGTAAATGCACGGCCATGGGGGTCTGTGGAGTTGAGTTGGCTGCCCGAGAGAAAACTGAGCTAAAAAGCGTTGCCTTGTATTTCACCGTCCAGGCCGAAGAATTTGAGAGCCAGCTGAATATCGCGCTCCCATACGCGCCACTCGTGTTCCCCCGGTCCGACATGGTACTCTGCTTCAAATCCGATTTCCTCAAGGTGGCCTTTAAACTTAAGCCACTTATGATAACTCCGGTCTTCGGTTCCGATGGAGAAGAAGAACCTGGGAAGGGCGGGGTCACCGACCTTTTGATCAATGGTGCGCCAGCTGTTGCAGGGGGAGTCGAGATAATCGTCTACACTA
>JAZUPH010000006.1:0-11937 GCA_045605145.1 Oscillospiraceae bacterium
CCCGATAAGGTACAGAATCTTACGGCTGTGTACAGTGCCGACGATCATACGGTCTCCCTCTCGTGGGAGCGGGTGCCGGGCGTCTACGGCTACATCGTTGAGCGGCTCGACCCAGTAAGCGGGCAGTGGAGCGAAGTGGGCCGGGTAATCGGCGCGGGCATCACCGCGTATCTGGACGAGGACCCCGCACTTGTAATGGGTACGGTGTACAGCTACCGCGTGTCGGCTTTCTTGACCCAAAGCGGCACGGACTATGTGGGCGAGGCCTCGGATGAGGCCGAGGTGGTGGTCGGCACTCTGCCCGAGCCGGCGGAAGAGCCTGACCCAGCAGCATTGCCGGACGAGGGTACAGACGATACACAGGACGCACCGGGCGGCGACGCTCCCCATGGAGAGGATGCCCTGCCCGATGCGGAAATTGACGAAAACAGCGGCGGTACCGCCGAGAATACGCAGGAGGATCAAACATGAATATCGCAGTTATCACCGGCGCCAGCTCCGGCATGGGCAGGGACTTTGTTCTGCAGCTTGATGCCCAGTATGAATATGATGAAATCTGGGTCGTTGCCCGCCGCCGTGAAAGGCTTGAAGCGCTGCAGACCCGCGCGCCTTTGCGCATCCTGCCCCTGGATCTGACCAAGGACAGCAGCTTTGATGTGTACCGCACCCTGCTGGAGGAGAATAAACCCTCCATCCGCACTCTGGTCAACGCCGCCGGCTTCGGCAAGTTTGAGCCCGCCGAGACCGTTGAACTGGAAGACGCCATGGGGATGATCGACCTTAACTGCAAGGCACTTGTCGCCATCACCCAGATTTCCCTGCCTTATATGAGCGCCGGCTCCCAGATATACAACATCGGCTCCCTTTCTTCCTTCCAGCCTGTGCCCTATATGATAAGCTACGCCAGCTCCAAGGCGCTGGTGCTCAGCTATTCCCGCGGTCTGGGCCGTGAATTGCGCGGCAGGGGCATCGGCGTTATCTGCATTTGTCCCGGCTGGGTGGAGACCGAGTTCTTTGACAGGGCCCAGTCCCGCGACAAGCACTCCGTCAACTACTTCAATGTTGTGTGGAAGTCTGAAGATGTGGTCAAAAAGGCCATTCGTGACGCCAAGCGGGGCAAAGATGTGTCCGTCCTTGGCTTCCAGGTTCGGGCGCAGGTGCTGGCTGTTAAGCTGCTGCCCCACAACCTTGTCATGAGCATCTGGCTCAATCAGCAGGGACACAAAAACTGACACCGCAAACAGGCGCGCTGCCCACGGCAGTGCGCTTTTTGCGTGAAAATATTGCGGAATTTAATGCTATTACCGTGAAATCATGGCGATATACAGTGCATTACCTTGCTATTGGGGGGTGATTGTGCTATACTTGGCCTGATCACCACTTGATTGGCGGAGGCCCTGTGTGAAGCGAAAGATACATCTATCGCCCGGCAGACTGATTGCGCTGGGCTTTGCATCGGTAATATTGTTGGGGGCGCTGCTGCTTATGCTGCCCTTCTCCACATTTGAGGGTAAGCAGCTGGGCTTTCTTGAGGCGCTGTTTACTTCCACCAGTGCGGTCTGCGTCACGGGCCTTGTTGTCGTGGATACCGGAACCACCTTCACCGTTTTTGGCAGGGCGGTAATCATGCTGCTCATTCAGACGGGCGGCCTGGGCATCGCCATACTGGGCGTTGTTGTCACGCTCACACTGCGCCGCGGGCTCAGCTTCCGGGACCGCAGCCTTATTAAAGAGAGCTGGAATATCGACAGCTACAGCGGTATCGGAAAACTTCTGCGCACCGTGCTTCTTATGACGGTGGGCATTGAGCTTGCCGGCGCCGTGCTGACCATGCCGGTCATGCTGCGCAGCTATCCATTCGCTAAGGCGCTTGGCTTCAGCCTGTTCCATTCCATCTCTGCCTTCAACAACGCTGGCTTCGACCTGTTCGGCGGGTATCAGAATCTGACCGCCTACAGTTCAGATGTCTGGATGAATCTGGTGACCGCCGGCCTTATCATCATCGCCGGAGTGGGCTACCTTACGCTGATAGATGTTTTCACCATCCGCAGCCCCAAAAAGTACAGCCTGCAGACCAAGGTCGCTCTAAGTGTTACGGCGGTGCTGATCGTGCTTGGCACGCTACTTTTAAAGCTGACCGACGGATACACATGGCTTGAGGCCTTTTTCCAGAGCGTTACTGCCCGAACCGCAGGTTTTAATACCGTTGACCTGGGCAGCATGAGTCAGGCGGGTCTTTTTGTGATGACCCTTCTTATGATTGTGGGCGCGTCACCCGGCTCCACCGGCGGCGGAACCAAGACCACCACATTGTTTGCCATCCTGCTTGCGGTCAAGTCCTATGCTACCAATACCCAGCCCGAGGCATTTAAGCGCAAGCTGCCCAACGCCGTTATCAGCCGCGCCTTCCTGGTGATGACGCTGTCGCTTATGACACTGGGGCTTTCCACCCTGCTGCTGTGTATATTTGAGCCGCAGTACAGCTTTATGCAGCTGCTGTATGAGGCGGCATCTGCTGTCAATACGGTGGGTGTCACCACCGGCATCACTCCGCAGCTGGGCACCGCGGCCCGCATTGTCCTCATATTCACGATGTATATCGGCCGCCTTGGAACCATGACCATTGCGACACTGTGGATCACACGGCCCGACAAGACCTTCAGCTATTCGGAAGAATCCATTACCGTAGGATAGGAGATCAAGCGTAATGAAAAAAAGACCCCCTGACAAAGAAGTATTCGGTGTGATCGGCCTTGGCCGATTCGGCTTCGCCCTGGCGCAGGAGCTGGCCCAGTCCGGCGTGGAGGTACTGGTTGTGGACAAGCAGGAGGAGATAGTCCGCGAGGCACGCGCTTTTACCGATAACGCCTATGTTGCCTCCGACCTGGGCATCAGCAATCTGGAGCGGATGGGTTTCGGTGAGTGCTCCACCGTTGTTGTGTGTATTACCGGCCGCATTGATGTCAGCATGCTGACAACACTGAATGTGGTTAATATGGGCGTGCCAAAGGTTATTGCCAAGGCTGTCAGTGCCGACCACGGCGCACTTCTGGAGAAGATCGGTGCCGAGGTGGTGTATCCTGAGCGGGACATGGGCGTGCGCCTTGCAAAGCGCCTTAAATCCAACAGCGTCATGGAATACATCAATCTGTCCAACGATGTGGACATTAGCGAGGTCAAGCTGCCCTCATCCCTTGTGGGCGTGAAGGTCATTGATTCAGGTATCCGCAGGGATTTCTCACTTAACATCATCGCCATCCAGCGCGTGGGCGAGACCACGACCAATGTCATGCCCAACGAAGTGCTGCAGGCGGGGGATGTGCTTTTGCTCATCGGTAAAAACACCGACCTTAAGCGCTTTCTTGATACAAACAGTTAAGCTGCTGCGGCAGTAAGGAGACAGTTATGAAACGCTATATCAGCGCAATTCTGGCGGCACTGCTGCTTGTGTTGCTGACCGGCTGCGGCAGTAATGAGGACAGCAACCGCATCAGCCTTGACGGTACCCAGCTGGAGATTACCGCCTCGTCAGAGTTTTTCAATACCATTGGCGAGCATGTAATGACTTACTCACTGGGCAAGGCCGTGTTGCAGGATGACGGGGATATCGTCTTTGTCCACACCTTCACCAATCACAGCGACTACCGCGTGACCTTCATCGTGTGCGAGTTTATATACTACACCGCCGACGGAAGCGTCATGGCCCACAAACAGCTCACCAAATCGCTGGTGGAGACACCGGTGGAGGCAGGCGGAACATATACATATTATTCCACCAACAACTTTGGCGGCGCCGTCCCCTACACTATGGAGGCCTGCATAACCCGGGCCGACACCGAGTTTGAGACACCGATCCTGCCCAAGCCCAGTGAGGACAGCGCTCTGTTCACCTTTTTCACCGACGGGCGATACACCGGTCTGGTTCGCGCCTTTGCCTCCGTACCTCCGGCGGCGCTTATGTACACCGACCCCTCCGGCGGCACCATCACCGTCACTGACGCGGCGTCTATAAAATCGGTTTATGAGGCCATGTGCGCGGTGCAGGTGGGCACAGTCAGCGGCTCGTCATCCGATGGAAAAGACAGGGTTTACACCTTCATTATGTCCGACGGGACGGAATATACCGTGGCCTTTGAAGGCTCATCCCTTATCAGATACGGCGACTCACTCTACTCCGTCAGCGGCACAGCTTCTCTCTATTCCCTTGTGCTAAAAGACGGTGAGTACAGCCAGCAGTCCGGCGACGATTACGAGCGGGGACAGGTGGACTGAAAAATACCGGAAAATTCAAAAACAGTACGGCAGAAGCCCTTCGCCGTACTGTTTTTTCATATATGCGCCGTATTGCATTGCGCACATGCTATGGTATAATGATAACGGAACTATTTCTGATGGGAGGATGAACCGTTGAAAAAGATACGACTCGGCAAAACTGAGCTTATGGTCACGAAAACCTCCATGGGCTGCCTGCCCGTCCAGCGCTGCGGCGTTGAAGAGGGCGCAAAGATCCTTCGCGCCGCATATGAAAAGGGCATAACCTTTTTTGACACGGCAAATGCATATACCGACAGCGAGATGAAAATGGGCATCGCCCTGAGCGATGTGCGCGATAAAATCATCATCGCCACTAAAAGCGGCGCCCGGGATAAGGCCGGCGTGCTCAAACACGTGGAAAACAGCCTGAAAATGCTGAAAACCGACTATGTGGACCTTCTCCAGCTTCATAATATTCCCGCACTGCCCGATTTCGACGACCCCGACAGCGCCTATGCCGGCGCGCTTGAGGCGAAGGAGCGCGGCTGGGTGCGCCATATCGGCGCCACCGCTCATAAGGTGGATGTGGCCGAGCAGGTCATCGCCTGCGGCAAGTTTGAAACACTGCAGTTCCCCTTCAGCTACATATCATCGGATCGGGACATTGACCTTGCCCGCAAGTGTAAAGAGGCGGACATGGGCTTTATCGCCATGAAGGGTCTGGCCGGCGGCCTTCTGACCAATGCCCGCGCCTGCCACGCCTTTATGAAGCAGTACGACAACGTGGTGCCCATCTGGGGTGTGCAGCGCATGGAAGAGCTTGAGGAGTGGATCGCCCTGGCTGAGGAGGATCCGTCCATGGATGATGAGCTTGCCGCCGCCATCAAGGCCGACCGTGACCAGCTGGTGGGCGGCTTCTGCCGCAGCTGCGGATACTGCATGCCCTGCCCCGTGGGGATAGAGATCAACAATTCTGCCCGCATGAACATGCTGCTGCGCCGCTCTCCCTGGCGCCAGTACTACAGCCCCCAGTGGCAGGAGAAGATGGAGCGCATCAACGACTGTATCGAATGTCACAGCTGCAGCAGCAAATGCCCCTATGGACTGAACACGCCCGAACTGCTCAAATACATGCTCAAGGACTATCACGAGTTCTATGAGCAGCACAAGCACGAGCTGTAATATGCACCGACAGTGAGAATACCCGGCAACCGCCGGGTATTCTATTTTATAAAATGAAACTAATACATGTATAATTATGCTTGCAACAGTCGGCTGGCTGTGCTATACTGAGGCCGCAGGCATATGCCGGTGCCGCTTTGAATGGTCGCTGCGGCAATACTGTTTTTGGGAGGATAAAATGGAGTTTTCGAAAGAATTTCTTGCCAACAAGATGTTTATCCAGCATGCGCTGTCCTTTGACCGGCTGAGCAAAGGCCGTAAATACGCACCTGATGCCGGGTATGAGATCATGCCCAACGGCGATGTGGCGCTGCGTGTGTACGCGCCCAATGCAAAATGTGTCCGTGCGGAGGCGTGGGCGGATAAGGTCAGCTTTACCCGCCGTGATGACGGCATGTTTGAGGGCGTGCTCCCCTATGATGAGAAGGACACAGGCCCGCGCACTGTGAACATTTATATTGATGAGGCACTGGTGCTCAGCCCATATCTGCCCATTTACTGGACAGAGGACCGCCCCTGCAACTTTGTCGAAATGCCCGATGAGGCTGTGGATTTTGCCATGGTGAAGGATGTGCCCCACGGCATGATGCTCCATGCCACCTTCTGGGCCGAGGCCACCGGCGATTGGGAGCGCTGCACCGTATACACCCCGCCCGGATACATGAACGGGACGGACAGCTACCCCGTGCTGTATCTGCAGAACGGCGGCAGCGACAATGAGACCAGCTGGGAATACTCCGGCCGTGTGGCCAATATCATGGACAACCTCATTGCCGAAGGCAAGGCGGTGCCCATGCTGATCGTTATGAATAATGCCATGCTCCGCGCCGGGGGAGAGATATCCAATTTCCGCGATAGGGCGCTGGAGAGCATCATTGTTGACAGCTGCATCCCCTATATTGAGCAGAATTTCCGTGTCAAGACCGACAAGTGGAACCGCGCCATTGCCGGCCTTTCCATGGGCGCCTATATGTCCAACGACATAGGCTTCTGGCATCCGGAGCTGTTTGGCTACATTGGCGGCTTTACCGCCAGCATGACCACCACCGAAACCTGGGAGCGTTATGAGCGCCCCTGGCCGCAGGTGCTCAAGGCCGCCCAGGAGGACATCACTACCTTCAGTGATAAGTATAAGGTTTTCCACCGCTCCACCACGACTCTTGAGAACCATTTCGAATTTTTTGAGGCCGATGACGAGCTGTGCGCCAGGGCGGGCATTGACAAGCTCGACGGTTACTACCGCTTTGTCTATCCCCCCACCACCTCCAAGTGGCAGAGCTGGCGCATGGGCATCCGCGACTTTGCCCAGGAGATATTCAAGTAAAGGCCTGCGCGTGGAAGCGGGCGCAAAATAATCGCAGATACAAAAACAACCCCTCCGGCTGTTCCGGAGGGGTTGTGCTTATAGAGGGAGGAGATTACTCAGCGTGTCTGGCCTTGAGCTCTTCAGTCATGGTCTCAAGGGTCTTCTTATCGATGTTGTAGATAAGAGCAACACCAATGAACTGGCAGACAGCACTGAAGGTGTACAGACCGGCAACCAGCCAGCACAGTCTGCTGGCGGTCTCAGCGGACTGACCGATGGTACCAAGAGCCTCGACATAGCCGATCAGGGGAGTGCCCATGATGGCAATGACAGCAGCGGGGCCAACGCCCTGAGCCAGCTTACGGAAGAAAGAGTGCAGCGCATAAACAACGCTTTCCTCGCGCTTGCCGAACTTCCACTCCTGATAGTCGATAGCATCGCCCATCATAGCCCAGGAAACGCAGTTGTAGAAGCCCATACCCAGACCGAAGAAGACCAGGCCGATCATGTAAACGATGAGCTGAAGACTTCTGGGGCAGAGGGGGAAGACCAGAAGGATCGCACCGCCGATCAGACCGGCAATGGAGCCAATGGAAGCAACTTCCTTCTTACCGTGCTTCTTAACCAGCTTGGTAGCGAAGGGCATGAAGATGAACATGGGCAGGAAGCCGACCATCATAACCAGACCAGACAGGGAAGCCTGACCGAAGTGGGTAGCGAACATGATGGTGTTGGCAGTGGTAGCGGACTGCATACCTAAGAACATACCCATAGCAGCGATGGTGCAGCCAACAGCAGGACGGTTCTTCATGAAGGTGCCGAAGGACTTGACCAGGTTGACCTTCTCGCCACCCTCAGAATTGAGCTGAGCGTACTCGTTGCCGCGGATGGTGATGTTCTTGATCATCAGCAGGAAGAAGACGAAGCCGATGACGCCCATGATCAGGGCAGCCCAGAACACCTTTTCACCCTGCAGGACCTCAATCTGGCTGCCGGTCAGGGGGCTGAGGACCTTGTCGCCGGCCTGATAAGCCGCGCCGGTCAGGGGGTTCTTCATGAAGTTTTCGGGGGTGAACATATGAGCCGCGTCAGCGGGGATCTCGATCTTGTCAAGGAACCAGGTGGGATTTGCGGGGTCGAAGGTGACCTTGTTCCAGATCAGCATGGGCAGGATGATGCCGGGCAGCATGCCGCCGACAGCACCGCCGATGGAACGGAACACGGACAGCTGAGCTCTCTCACCGGCGTCTTCGGTGACGATGTTCAGCATGGTGCCGTAGGGCACGTTTGCCATGGTGTAGGCAGCATCCCAAACGATGTAGCCCAGAACGAACAGGATGGCCTTAAGAAGGGTGCTGGCCTGGGGGAAGGGCAGGAAAACTGCTGCGCCGCCTACGAGTAGGCCGCATGCGCCGATCAGGATGTAGGTCTTGTACTTACCGAGTTTGTACTTTCTTCTGTCGCTGTCGATGAGGGTGCCGATCAGGGGGTCGTTGATCGCGTCCCAAGCCTGCACGAGCACCAGCAGAATAGAGAACAGACCGGTCTCCATGAACATGTAAACAAGCCAGAAAGTCTGAACAGTGCCTTTCAGACCGAAGCTCATATTACAGCCCAGGTCACCTGCAGCATAGGCGAGCTTGTCGCGAATGCCAAACTTGCGGTAACCTTTTTCGTCCAACTGGACAGGTTTTGCCATAAGTATTTCCTCCTCTTAATTGATGGGCGCAAAAAAACCGGACACCCATCGTTGTCGAGATTATTATAAGTATTTTGGTTTCGGATATCAAGGGACAGAATGGCCCAACTGTGGCAGGCCTTGTAAATGTTTATACATAATTTTTGGTGATTTTAACAAAATTGTGTTGATTGCTCCGGGGATTGTGCTATACTATTTACAGATAATTTAGGGGGGAGAGCGCGTGTACAAGCTGTGTATGACAGAAGAATCCACAAAGCGCCAGCATGAACTTGAAATGGGTCTGCTTGAAATGATGCGGACTACGCCCTATGATGATATTTCCGTCAGCGACCTGTGCGACCGGATGAATATCCCGCGCAAGTCGTTCTACCGCTACTTTTCCGGCAAGGACGGCGCGCTCCACGCGCTGCTTGACCACACCTTCATGCAGTATTATACCGACTACGACACGATTGAGCACAAGACGATCAATTCCTACCGCTACAGTGTCCAGCGCTTTTTCGATTTCTGGAAGGATAATAAACCGCTTCTGGACGCCCTGGAGGGCAGCGGGCTCACCGGTGTACTTATTGAGCGGGCGATGGCCCATTCGATCAATGAGGTCAATGCTTTCCGCCGCCTTATTCCCGACGCCAGCAAGCAGGTGCTGGAATACAGCATCAGCTTTGTTGTCTGCGGCCTTCTCACCATGGTGGTGCGCTGGCACGGATCGGGATATGATGTTAGCGCGGAGGAGATGACCCGCATGGCGGACAGACTGCTGTCCCGGCCGATCCTTCCCAAGTGGTAATACAGTGTCACAGCCACCTTCTGGGCAGGTGGCTGTTGTGCTGTTTGCCTGCAGTTGATGCAACATTCTCACTCCGCCTGCAGTGCTTGGTGGATGGGGCCGCTGATAGTGATGCGGACATAAGTGAATAGGATGTAAAAGTTGCGGATAGAAAATGCCCCCTCTATGAGGGGCCATTCTTTGTCGGTACTTGCCGCTTACACTCCTGCGATTTCCCGGGCGACAAAAACGCCGCTGGCGGATGCGTGGGACAGGGAGTGGGTAATTCCGCTGCCGTCGCCGATGACATAAAGACCCTTGTATTTTGTCTCCAGATGCTCATCCACGGCGACCTCCATGTTGTAGAACTTGACCTCCACGCCGTAAAGCAGGGTGTCGCCGTTGGCGGTGCCGGGGGCGATCTTGTCAAGGGCGTAGATCATCTCGATGATGCCGTCCAGGATTCGCTTGGGCAGAACCAGACTCAGATCGCCGGGTGTGGCGTTGAGGGTGGGGGTGATGAAGCCGTCGTTCATGCGGTCGTTGTTGGAGCGGCGCCCGCGGATAAGATCGCCGAAGCGCTGTACCATAACGCCGCCGCCCAGCATATTGCTCAGCCGCGCAATGCTCTCGCCGTAGCCGTTGGAATCCTTGAAAGGCTCGGAAAAATGCTTTGCCACCAGAAGGGCGAAGTTGGTGTTCTCGGTCTGTTTTTCCGGATCCTCATAGCTGTGGCCGTTTACGGTGACGATGCCGTTGGTGTTCTCGTTTACCACGGCGCCCTTGGGATTCATGCAGAATGTGCGCACCAGATCGCCGTACTTCTCCGTGCGGTAGAGTATCTTGCTCTCGTACAGCTCATCCGTCAGGTGGGAGAAAACCTCTGCCGGCAGCTCAACACGCACGCCGATGTCCACGCGGTTTGACTTGGTGTCGATGCCGATGTCTTTGCAGGCCTGCTCCATCCACTTGCTGCCGCTGCGGCCCACGGAAATTATGCACTTTTCACAGTGGTATACTGCCTCTTTGCACTTGATGTCATAGCCGCCGTCTGTGACCGAAACCGCTTCAACCGGGGTGTCAAAGAAAAACTCCACCTTGTCCTTCAGCTCGTCATACAGATTCTCCAGCACTACATAGTTAATGTCCGTGCCCAGGTGGCGCACGGAAGCGTCCAGCAGGTGCAGGTCGTTCTGTATACACAGCTTCTTAAACTTGCTGCCTGCGGTGGTGTACAGCTTGGTGCCCTCGCCGCCGTGACTCATGTTTATCTCGTCAACATAGTGCATCAGCTCCAGCGCCTTCTTCTTGCCGATGTACTCGTACAGTGTGCCGCCGAAGTCGTTGGTTATGTTGTATTTTCCGTCGGAAAATGCGCCCGCGCCGCCGAAACCGCTCATTATCGAGCAGCTTTTGCAGTTAATACAGCTTTTGATCCTGTCACCGTCAATGGGGCAGTGACGCTTGTGCAGCGGGTGACCCGCCTCAAACACCGCGACCTTCAGTCCGGGTGCAACACGGCTGAGCTCATAGGCCGAGAAAATGCCGCCCGGGCCTGCACCGATAATAATTACATCATAGTTCATTGTTCATTCCTCCGTCACAGGCGCTTGCCCGTGAGATATGCGTCCTTTCGGACGAGTCTACTATACCACAAGGCGGGCGGCAGTGCAAATGGAGATTCGCCTGTCCGCACCGGCAGATGCAGTGTTTGCGGCAAAATCAGTCAGCAGTTATCCGTATCACCGGCCGCAGTCCGCATATTATGAGATCATCCTCTGGGGTGGTTATTGTGAAATTAATACTCAAGGCCGAAAAGTATAGTATCATAATGGATGCCGCCGTGCAATAGGCGGCGCGGGGATTGCCGGGAAATCCGTATTAAATTGAAAGTTTAGGGCTAAGACGGCAAAAACGCGCCCGCAATCGGACGCCCGGGGGGATTATATGCTGAATTTGTGCAAAAAAAGAAATAACCCTTGGCTGATGCATCATCCGATGTCCTCAACCAAGGGTTATCCCTGTGAAGTCTTATTATCTAACATCAATGGTTACCTCTCTTTCTATTGGATGGACGCGGCTTTCATCTGATCCGGATCTGTCCCGTAACACGATAACTTTGCACTAATCAATTCCCTTAAGCGGGAAGCTCCTGTGTGTCGGAATCCCCATGTTGGAAAGCGCGTCGTCGGCTCAAACATCTTTATGAGCCTTAGGTCTTACCTGTACATTGGTATCACCCTTTCTGACTATAATTTATCACGGGAAAATGGAAAATGCAAGATGGAATGTCCTACAAAGAAAGACAAATGTATTTGTGCAAAACACAGAAAGCGGGTTTTCGGTACGAAATTCCGTTGACAGGACCTTATGTCTGTGATATTCTAATATTGTTAGGGCGGTCTTTGGACGGCTCTTTTTTGATGATCGGGGGCGTGTTTTTGTGAAGATCGTGGTCAGTGCCTGCCTGCTGGGCAGAAACTGTAAGTATAACGGCGGCAACAATTTTGATCCCCAAGTGGCCGACTTCGTCCGGGGCAGGGAAGTGATTCCGGTGTGTCCGGAGGAAGTGCTGGGAATGCCCCGGATCCCCATGGAAATCGTGGATGGCGTCCTCATCAACCGGCAGGGTGAATCGGTGGATGCTGTTGTCCGGGGCCAGGTGGAAAAGATCCTGGAAGTCGGTTCGTAGCCATGTCGTTCTGTGTGCCAAGGAGTTGATTT
>JAZUPH010000007.1:0-27939 GCA_045605145.1 Oscillospiraceae bacterium
CGGGCGGCGTGTAAAAAATGCTTATCAAAACCTTATCACCGCTGATAAGAATACCATATGTCAAAGAAAATAAGTGGTCTGAAATCAAGCGATTTCAGACCACTTAGAATCAATATGCAATTATTCCCACTCTATCGTTCCGGTGGGTTTGGGAGTGACATCAATAAGGACGCGGTTGACACCAGCGACCTCATTAGTGATGCGCTGGGTCAGCTTGTGGATAAGCGCCCAATCAAGCTCCTCAACCTCGGCAGTGATGGCGTCAATGGTATTGACGGCACGGATGATGACAGGCCAGTCAAAGCTGCGCTGTCCATCCTTGACACCGGTAGAACGGAAGTCGGGCACGACAGTGAAATACTGCCACACCTTGCCCTGCAGGCCGGCCTTTGCAAACTCCTCACGCAGGATAGCATCGGAGTGGCGAACGGCCTCAAGACGGTCACGGGTGATCGCGCCAACACAGCGCACGCCCAGTCCGGGACCCGGGAAGGGCTGACGGTAGACCATGTTCTCGGGAAGGCCAAGTGCAACGCCGACAGCACGAACCTCATCCTTGTAGAGCATCTTCAACGGCTCGACCAGGGCAAAATTCAGATCCTCCGGCAGGCCGCCAACATTATGGTGAGACTTGACAACACCGGTGGTCTTGGTGCCGCTCTCAAGAATGTCGGGATAAATGGTGCCCTGTGCAAGGAACTCAATTCCCTCAAGTTTGCTTGCCTCCTCAGCAAACACTTCGATAAACTCAGCGCCGATGATCTTGCGCTTCTGTTCGGGATCTTCAACGCCCTCGAGCTTGGAAAGGAAGCGGTCAATGGCATCAACATAGATAAGGTTGGCATGGAACTGGTCACGGAAGACGGAGACGACCTCCTCCGGCTCACCCTGGCGCAGAAGGCCATGGTTAACATGAACACAAGTTAGTTTATCGCCGATGGCCTTGACAAGAAGCGCCGCAACGACGGAAGAGTCAACACCGCCTGAAAGGGCCAGCAGGACCTTCTTATCGCCAATCTGCTGACGCATGAGGTCGATCTGGTCGGCAACAAAGTTCTCGGGGCTCCAGTTGGCTTCGGCATGGCAGACGCCGAAAACAAAGTCCTCCAGAGCGGCCTTGCGTTCCGCCTCATCCTCGGGCCAGACATAGCCGCCATTGTCCTGGGCATAGGGGCAATCGACATAGATAACCGGAACACCCGCATTTACAAGCGCCTCGGAGGGGGTGACAACAACACCGTCAACAACGCGGTTCTCGCCGCCGTTGAAGACAATTCCCTTGAGATTGGGGAGCACCGCAACTTCCTGCGCGGTGAGGTCGTGGGGATGAAGCTCACTGTAAACGCCGAGAGCTCTTATCTCACGGGCGATCATGGAGTTATCCTTACTGCCAAGGTCAATTACTGCGATCATGTCCTGCTTCATAAAAACCTCCGAAAAAGAAAGAATTATAATAATATTTCGCACTTAGCGGGAAATAAATACTTGCAAACAACAAAAAGAGGTACGGAATATGGCTATTGCACTGGTGAGGACACTGATCGTCTACTTCACGATAATAGTATCCATGCGGATAATGGGCAAGCGGCAGATAGGAGAGCTGGCACCCAGCGAACTGGTTGTCGCGGTGCTGATATCCGAGCTTGCGGCAAATCCGTTGCAGGACACCGCCACTCCCCTGCTGTACGGCATCATACCCACGATCACACTGCTGTGCTGTGAGATACTGCTGTCGTCGCTGATAAATGCAAATGTAAAATTCAGGGCACTACTTTGCGGAAAGCCCAGCATGATAATTGAAAACGGGATTATCAACCAGAAGGAAATGTGGAAAAACCGCTACACACCCGATGAGCTGCAGGAATCACTGAGGCAAAAAGGAGTAATAGACATAAGCACGGTGATGAATGCTGTTCTGGAAACCAACGGCACACTGAGCGTAATCCTTAAAGATGAGCACGCTCCCCTCACCCCGACAGAGGCGGGAATCAAGGTAAAACCAACAGGATACCCAATAACAATAGTCAGCGAAGGCCGTCTTCTAAGCGAAAACCTCAACTATCTGGGGCGTGATGCCAAATGGCTTAAATCGGTGTACAAAAAGTTCGGCGTAAAATCAGCCGATGAGCTGTATCTGCTGACGGCCGACAGCGGCAACAATTTGTATTGTGTAAAGCGGGATGAAAAATGAAAGCTAAAGAAATTACGGCGCTGCTCCTGCTGGCGGCAGTGTGCGCAACCGCCTGTTATGGCGTAGTAGCGACAAAGTCGCTGACAGAGCAAATGGATGGGCATATCACCAAAGCCCAAGCGCACGCCGAGGATGGCAACTGGGATGACGCACTAAGCGAAGCACAGGCCGTATATAACACCTGGCAGGAAAACGAAACCTTCGCAAAAGTGTTCCTAAACAACGACGAGATCAGCCACACAAAAATTGCGCTGTTCGACTTTCTAAGTGCCGTTTACGCACGGGATGAATTCCGCACCCGATGCAGCTGCGAAGCACTGCGGGACAAGCTGTCTGGCATAAGGCGGATGGAGGAACTGCACACAGAAAGTATTTTGTGATTATTTCTCGCCCAAAAGTGTCTTCAGCTCATCCATGAAGGTGTTGACATCGGTAAACTGTCTGTATACGGAAGCAAAGCGGATGTATGCAACCTCATCCAGTTCCTTGAGTTTGAGCATAACAAGCTCACCGATATAGGTGGTCTTGATCTCGTTATCCATGGAGTTCTGGATGTCCTGCTCGATCTCGTCAGCGACCTGTTGAATCTTGATAAGCGGTACCTGACGCTTGTCGCAGGCGCGGATCATGCTGTTAATGATCTTGGACTTATCGAAGGTCTGGATGCTGCCGTCTTTTTTGATAACCACCAGCGGAACGCGCTCAATGATCTCATAAGTGGTAAAGCGCTTAAGGCAGCTAAGACACTCTCTCCTGCGGCGAATGGAACTGTACCCATCAGCAGGGCGCGAGTCAATGACTTTACTGTCGGTCTTGTTGCAATACGGACATTTCATACCGGACACCCCTTGCACATAATAAAAAACTAAACACAGAATATCACATCAGCCGTTTTTTGTATACGGCAAAATGCCAAATCTTAATATTAAATGTCGCATCGGCGCTGAAAATCTGCCAAATTGCGGCAAACAGGAAATATTTACAGCTTGATTCGGCGGCCCAGTGCATATAAAATCGCAGTAAAAGACCACAGGAGGGGGTACTATGCGAAAGATAAAACGCACCATTTACGGCATAAGGAATATGCCGCGCAGCGCCAGCCTGATACTCGCCCGATTTCTTCTCATTGCATGCGGCATGATTGCAGGCGCAATCATACTGACCCTCATTGCCGATGTGGGTACATATCTCCCCTTTTCGCTCATACGCAATGCCCAAGCGCTGTCGCGTCTTGCACCGGGCATACTGATGGGGGGCGTATTCTACTCCGTACTCACAGCTGCGAAAGATATGAAGTAAGCTCTTGGCTGTCAAACATAACATTCAGCACTTCCAGCATTGCTTTGGCTGTGATGCCCTCGGGCAGACCCAGACTTTTAAGCAATGCTGATCTTTTTGCGCCACTGTCGGGCCGTCCAGTAAGACCAAGGGCAAACATATCCGCCTTGGTAATGCCGCCTTTGTCACCCAAGGACACTCCGTCATCAAATGTTGCACCTGCCATTGTCAGCGCATCCACAATGGTCTGCGGCCTCATCGCCTCAACACCCAGGTAACCGTCAGCCGAGGGCTGCGCCTTGCGCCGCTCCTTGCCGGGGATCTGTGGGATATAGGCCTGCTTTAGCTCTATGCCGCCAAGAACGGATTTCAGCCTTGAGCGGATCTTAAAACCCGAGCGGTCACTGTCAGTGAGTATGACCACTCCCCTGTCGCCGGCTGCTGCCCGAATAAGGGTCACAAGATCGCTGTCATTATAAATGCCGAAGCCCTTAGTCTCGATCACGTCGCAGTCAACAGCCGCCT
This sequence comes from Oscillospiraceae bacterium, assembly GCA_045605145.1. Taxonomy (GTDB): domain Bacteria; phylum Bacillota; class Clostridia; order Oscillospirales; family Oscillospiraceae; genus CAMNAO01. Next base: position 3,995 of record JAZUPH010000007.1, read on the forward strand.
TTACAGCGGAGACATCACACTTTCCCTCGACAATAACAAGCTCACGGATCCTCTTTCTTTCCGCCATACTCACACCGCCAGTTTGAGAACAAGATCCATGACAGCCTCACTGTCATCAAGTCCCGATGTACTGTTGAGTTTATATGCAGTCTGCACGCACAGCTCCATGGCATTGCTGCACCAGTTTTCGCTCTTCTTCCGGGCACCGTCTATGAGCTTATTGACCTGAAAACTGTATTTGATTCCCAGGGCCTTGCCGATGTAGTCCGGTGATTTATTCTCTTTAAGGGCGAATTTTGTATAATAAAGCTGCTTGATGCTGGACCCAAGTACCGCAAAAATCATGCGCGGCTCACTGTGCATCTCATACAGCTCAGACAATGTGGTAAGCGCGGCTGAATAGTCGTTGCGGAGAATAGCATCGGTCATATTGAACACTGCCGCATTGATCTCCGGCGTCACCATGCGCTCAATATCATCGCGTGTGACATACTTCCCTTCACAGGAGGCACACACCTTGTCAATCTCAGTATTTAGATTCGTCATAAGTCCGCCGGTGTAGAAGGCGAAGAACTCGGCGTCGGGTGCAGAGATTTCCCGTCCGTTTGCGCGGACATGGGCCATTATCCAGCGGATAAGAGTAGCGCCCTCCTGCACATTGAACTCAACTATGAACATGAGCTTTTTAATGGCGGAATCCAGTTTGAGCCGTCCATCGAGTTTGAGCGGAACTGTATTGAATCGGAAAATCAGTATAGCGTGCTCCGGAATGTCAGACAGAAGTTCCAGCAGGCGGATCTTGTCCCCTTCGCCAAGTGAGGCAAAGTCAAAATCCTCCACCTCGGTGAGGGTGTATTCGCAGAAGGCAGGATATGCCTCAAGCGCCTCGGCAAGCTCAGAAAGATCAAGTCCCTTTCCCTCAAGACGGCGGTGGTTAAACATTTCCATGCCCTCAGGAATCAGAGCTTCGCGGATCTTCCCCAGATAAGTCTCAAGAAGATACTGCTCCTCACCCGTGAAGGCGTAGATCTGCTTATATGTGCCGTTCTTTACATCATTTTTCAGTATTTCATAATTTTCGTTAGCAGTGTTTTTCTTAGCCATTACGCTATTCTCCCGCTGAAAAAGTAATGTTTCCGTCTGTGTCGGTGCGGTATACGAGAATACCCCTCTCACCGAGCCGCTCCAGCACATCCGGGTTTGGATGCCCGTAAGAGTTTTCGCCGCAGGATATTACCGCCCGCTCCGGTCGTAGGGCATCAAGCAGCAATTCACTTGTGGAATAATATGACCCGTGGTGCCCCACAACCAGGAGCTCAATGTCACCAAGCCGGTACATATCAATGAGCTTCTCCTCGGATGATGCAGGTATATCGCCTGTGATAAGCACATCGTAGTCACCGCAGCTTGCAAGGATGACAATGCCGCGGTTGTCTACACCGCTCTCTACAGGTGGGTATATTGTTATGACAGTAGTACCGAATTCAACCTTGAGACAGGTATCCGCGTATCTTGTCTCAATACCGTACTGCGCCGCAAGCTCCTCAACATTCTCGCGCATATAGCCGTCAGCCACAGCCGGGTTAGGCATTGCGATCATGCCGATACGCTGACGGGCAAACAAATCTGCCGCGCCGTTTGCGTGGTCGGTATCAAGGTGGGTAAAAATCATTATATCAATGCAGTTCTCACCATGTCCCGCCAGCCACTGCGCCGCAGTATCTCCGGAATCGTAAACACTTGAACTGCCGCAGTCGATGACCGCAGTTAGCCCGGAATCGCGAAGCACTATGCACTGCCCCTGTCCCACATCAAGAACGGTTACAGACAGTCCCTCACGCGTGTTAAGGACACTGTTGCCTACATGAAGCAGGGTAAACAGCGCGACAGCGCCCATACCGACATATACGGCGTGACGCCAACTGCCTCTGAAGTAAACAAGGAGCAGTATTGCGGCGTACAAAAGCACGGTGAAAATGAGCAGCGGAATGTTGGATGCATACACCACCGCTATGGGGCTGCCGGCAATAAGGCCAGCAATCCATATAACCAGCCGTATCAGCCACGAGCATATCCAGGCCATGATCCTGCCCAATGGTATGAAAACAAAACCAAGGGCACAGGCAGCCGCAGATAAATAAAATATAATGCTCACCGGTGTCATTACAAGCAGGTTCGTAATTGGCGCCAGGATAGACAGCGATTTAAACCACACAAGGCTAAGGGGAATTGTAAACACCGTTGCACCGATTGATGCGCCGAGTATGCCAACAACAGTATCTAAAATGCGTTTTCCGGATTTGGTGCTGTATATCCGAGTCCCCGCAAGCAGGCCATTGCACCATGAATTGAATCTGCCGCTTATAAGGATGATGCCAAGTGCGGCAGCAAAAGACATTTGAAGCCCGGCAGAGAATATTGACCACGGGTTAATAAAGAGCAGTAAGATCAGCGCGGCAAACAGGGATGTAATACTGTCCGCCTCCCTGTTTATAAGCGGAGCAATGAGCGTCGCCGCAAGCATCAGGGATGCGCGGATAACAGACGCAGGAAAGCCAGTCAATGCCGCGTATACAGCCAGCACGATCAAAGTGATTACAGCAGAAAGGCGCTGCCCGGGGCACAGAAAGCGAATAACGGCTGCAAGGAACATGACGTGCATTCCCGAAACTGCGCAGATGTGATATATGCCCGCCATAGAGAGCTTATTGCTCAGTACCGTATCACTGTCTAAAAGATAGTCGTCACCTGTGAGCAGCGCGGTGACAAATCCGGAAACATCCGTCGGGAAGATTTGGGCAATGGTGGCTTTCAGCTTTGCCGCGAAACGGGCAGGAAAATACCAGAACCAATTGTCGGCACGCCCAAGCTCGGTAACTGTATCCGATGTGCTGCAGCTAAGAAGATATCCCTTAGATGCAAGGGCGCGAGCCGCAGTGCCGGAGCCGGCAAGGTTGTATCTAATATAGGCAGTTGTTTGTATAGTGGTTCCGCATTCAATGTTTGAAATGTCGCTGCCGTAGACGGTAAGTCTTGCCTTGGCGGATGCATCACCGATTCCGCCCAAACGCACAACAACAGTGCCGCCGAAATCCGTTTTTACCGGAGCCTGACAAACAACGCCTGTAATTTCAAGGGTGTTGCCGTCATATGCCGACAGAGGCAGGCAGAAAACCCGTTCATACGCTGCGCACCAAACAAGTGCAGACGAGAAAGATATGCAGCACAGACTAAGAAGCATGATTGCCTTGTTCTTGCCGCACAGCAGCATCAGAAAAGACAGCAGCGCGCATACCGCAGCAATGTAGAGCCAGGTGGCAGAGGGCAGCAGCACGAGGGAAAGCAGTATTCCGCAGGCGAATACAATGGAAACCGTTGTCAGTTTGCGCTTCATCCCTTCACCTGCCCAGATGTAATACTTATTGATTATATTATAACACAGTTGCACAACGTTTGCGAGGGTAATTATCTTCACCGCGGATCTATCTTTATCACCGCAAATTTTTTCGATATGTCTTGAAAAACGGGTCTGAATCTGCTACATTATTAGACACGATAATTCATTGATTTAAAGTGAATTATTTCCAACCGAACTTAGAGGTGATAACATTGAAAACCCTTATGCTTGGCAATGAGGCGGCTGCACGCGGTATATACGAGGCCGGCTGCTCCGTTGTCTCCAGCTACCCCGGCACTCCCAGTACCGAGATCACTGAGGAACTGGCAAAGTACAGTGAGATCTATACAGAGTGGGCGCCCAATGAAAAAGTCGCTATGGAGGTTGCCTTCGGCGCTTCATTGGCGGGTAAGCGCAGCTTCTGCGGCATGAAGCATGTCGGCGTCAACGTAGCTGCGGACCCCATGTTTACCATGTCCTACACCGGTGTCAATGCCGGTTTGGTCATCGGCGTCGCGGACGATCCGGGAATGCATTCTTCCCAGAATGAGCAGGATTCCCGCCACTACGCAAAGGCGGCGAAGCTGCCGATGCTGGAGCCGTCCGACTCCAAAGAGGCCCGCGATTTTGCAAAGGCCGCATTTGAGATTTCTGAAAAGTTTGACACCCCCGTCATGCTGCGTATGTTCATGCGCGTGGCTCATTCAAGAGACGGCGTTGAGCTGGGTGAGCGCGTTGAGGTCCCCGCCGTGCCCTATGAGAAGAAGCCTTATAAGTACGTTATGATGCCCGGATACGCGATCAAGCGCCATCCCCTCGTTGAGGAGAGGACAGTCGCAATCGCCGACTTTGCCGCATCATCTGCATTCAACCGTGTTGAAATGGGCAGCAGAAAGCTGGGCATTATTACCTCCGGTACTGCTTATCAGTACGCCAAAGAGGCCCTCGGCGACAACGCAAGCTATCTTAAGCTGGGTATCGTCCATCCCATCAGCCCAAAGCAGGTGCTTGACTTTGCTGCATCTGTGGAGCGTCTGGTGGTTATAGAAGAACTGGACCCCTTCATTGAAGAGTTCTGCAACTCCATCGGTCTGAAGGTTGAGGGCAAATCCCTCTTCCCCATGTGCGGTGAGCTTTCCTCCCAGATGATCGCTGCCGCCTTCGGCTACGATGTTCCTGCCGCAACCCCGGCCGTTTGCGACGCACCTGCCCGTCCTCCTGTTCTGTGCGCCGGCTGCCCCCACCGCGGCATTTTCTACACCCTGCTTAGAAACAAGCTGACCGTTCTTGGCGACATTGGCTGCTACACCCTGGGCGCCGTGGCTCCCCTTAATTCCCTGGACAGCACTCTTTGTATGGGCGCTTCCATCTCCGGCATCCACGGCTTTAACAAAGCTGATGAGAACGCCTGGAGCAAGACAGTTGCCGTCATCGGCGATTCCACCTTTATGCACAGTGGCGTAACCGGTCTTATCAACATCGCATACAACAACTCGCCCTCAACCGTCATCGTGCTGGATAACTCCACCACCGGCATGACCGGCCACCAGAATAACCCCCTGAACGGGCGCACCATCACCGGTGATCCTGCTCAGTCGGTGGATCTTGAGGCTCTGTGCCGCGCGATCGGCATCAACCGCATCCGCGTTGTTGATCCCTACGACCTTAAGACCTGCAATGAGGTGATTAAGGAAGAGCTGAATGTTAAAGAACCTTCTGTCATCATATCCCGCCGCCCCTGTGCCCTTCTCAAGACCGTCAAGCACCCCGGTCCCATCAGCATTGACCCTGATAAGTGCCGCGGCTGTAAGTCCTGCATGAGGATCGGCTGCCCCGCCATCAGCTTTAGAGACGGACGCGCCGTTATCGACGCCACCCTGTGTGTCGGCTGTAAGGTCTGCACCCAGCTTTGCGCCTTTGATGCCTTTAATGTATAAGGAGGGCTGAAAATGGAAACGAAAAACATAATGATCGTTGGCGTCGGCGGACAGGGCACACTCCTTGCAAGCAAGCTGCTGGGCAAGCTGTTGCTTGATGCCGGCTATGATGTAAAGGTCAGCGAAGTACACGGCATGAGTCAGCGCGGCGGCTCTGTGGTCACTTACATACGCTACGGTGCGAATGTGGCATCCCCTATCATTGACAAGGGCTGCGCCGACTACATCATTTCTTTCGAGCTGCTTGAGGCCGCTCGCTGGCTGCCCTATCTTAAAAAGGGCGGCAAGCTGATAAGCAACTGTCAGCAGGTCGATCCCATGCCGGTTATCACTGGCGCGGCTAAGTATCCCGAAGGACTTGAGAAGGCCATCTGTGAGGCTGCCCCCGGCGCCGACATTATCGACGCCTGCGCCATTGCCGAAAAGGCCGGTTCTTCCAAAGCTATAAACATTGCTCTCCTTGGCAGAGCATCCTGCTATTTTGATTTTTCGGAGGACCAATGGGTACGCGCCCTTGTGGCTTGCGTACCCCCCCGATTTATTGAGTTGAACAAGACCGCATTTTTGCTGGCTAAGAATCTGTAATCAACTCTAATAAATCAAGGAGAATCAAAATAATGAGCAACTACTACCAGAAAGACATAGAAACCGCCCCCTATGAGGAGCTTAAGAAGATACAGGACGAGAAGATCGTCGCAACTGTAAAGCGCGTGTATGAGAATGTCGAGCCCTACCGCAAAAAGATGGATGAGGCCGGCGTTAAGCCCGAGGATATTAAGGGCGTGGATGACCTTTACAAGCTGCCCTTCACCTCCAAGCAGGATATGCGCGACAACTACCCCTTCGGTCTGTGCGCAGTCCCCAGAGAGGACGTGGTGCGTATTCAGGCCACCAGCGGCACCACCGGCAAGCAAGTCATCGGAATGTACACCGAGAATGATGTGAACATGTGGTCCGAGTGTACCGCCAGAGCCATTGTAGCCGCAGGCGGCAGCAAAGAGGACATCGTGCATATTTCCTATGGTTACGGCCTGTTCACCGGCGGCCTGGGTCTTCACGGCGGCTCCAGCAAGCTGGGCTGTATGACCCTTCCCGTCTCATCGGGCAACACCGTAAGACAGCTTACACTTATGCGCGACCTTGGTTCCACAATTCTTTGCTGCACCCCTTCGTATGCTGCATATCTGGCAGAGGCTCTTGAAGAGGAAGGCTATACCAAGGACGACATCAAGCTCAAGGCCGGCATTTTCGGTGCCGAACCCTGGACTGAAGAGATGCGCCAGGATATTGAGGAAAAGCTGGGCATCAAGGCTTACGACATTTACGGTCTTACCGAAGTTATCGGCCCGGGCGTATCCTTTGAATGTGAGTGTCAGCAAGGTATGCATGTCAATGAGGACCACTTCATTGCCGAGATTATTGACCCCGACACACTTCAGCCCCTGCCCATCGGTGAGCAGGGCGAGCTGGTATTCACCTCCCTTGATAAAGAGGCTATGCCCGTCATGCGTTACCGCACCCGCGACATCTGTCGCCTTTCCCGCGAAAAGTGCTCCTGCGGCCGCACCTTCGTCCGCATGGCAAAGCCCAGGGGCAGAACCGATGATATGCTCATCATCCGCGGCGTAAACGTGTTCCCCTCCCAGATTGAGGCGGTGCTGATGGCCAACGGCTACACCTCCAACTATCTGATCATTCTTGACCGCGTACGCAACACCGACACCTTCGAGATCCAGGTTGAGATGACTGCCGAGCTGTTCTCCGACACTCATAAGGACATCGCCGCCCGCCAGAAGGCTCTGGTTGAAGAGCTTCGTTCTGCCCTTGGCATCAGTCCGAAGGTTACCATTGTTGCTCCCCACTCGATTGAAAGAAGCACAGGTAAGGCCGTCCGCGTAATTGATAAGCGCAAGCTCATCAACTGATCTGAAAGAAAGGAGCATAAATATGGCTATCACTCAGATATCCGCATTTGTTGAGAACAAGGCTGGTAAACTGGCAGAGGTTACCGAGACGCTGGGTAAAAACGGGGTCGATATACGTGCCCTTTCCATCGCAGACACCTCTGATTTCGGCATCCTTCGCCTTATCGTCGATAAGCCCTCCGAAGCTGTAAAATGCCTTACAGAGGCCGGATTTATCATCACCGAGACTCCTGTTATCGCCGTGCATATCGAGGACAGCTGCGGTGGACTTGGCAAGGTACTTAGAATCTTCTCAGATGCCGGAGTCAGCATCGAATACTGCTATGCTTTCGTCACCCGCCATGTGAATACCGCCTATGTGGTATTCCGCGTCGAGAACGCAGAGCACGCATGTGAAATACTGGCCGAAAACGGCATAGAGATCGCCGCACCCGAAGCGCTTTATATGCTGTAAGTCTAAATCTGCTTTTCGAAGTCCGCACTAACTGTATAAAATTACCGGTTTTTCGTTATAACCTAAGAGACACTAACGAAAGGCCGGTATTTTTATGTCCAACCGAAAATATGCAGGCGTCAATAGGCTTGTAAGCTGTATGTGCGCTTTGTCTGTGATCATTTGCAGCGCCTGTGCAGAGAATAATAAATCGGGTGTGATTAAGACAGCGGCACTTACCGCGGCAAGCATCGAAAACCTTGACAAACAGCCGATTGATATTACAGGGTATATCGCCGGCAAAAACGAGAAGATAATCACTGCCGCAATGAGCAGTGAAGGAATAATATGGGCCATTGTCAGCGCGACAAACAGCAGTGAAACTGCACTGGTGAAGTATGATCCAGGCAATGACAAAAGAGACCTGTTGCATCAATTTCCTGTACAGGGAGAGTTTTTGCCTGAGCTGTTGTCGGCATCACCTGCAGTCGTATACTCCCCTGCTGAGCAGCTAATGTATGTGTTTGGCGAGGGAAAGAATCTGAGAATTATTGATATGTCTGCATACAATGTGGCATCCCCCTGTTATTGTCGGGATGATAGTTGCTTCTACTGGACAGACACGAGCACAGCTATAGTGTACAGACAGCATACACACACCGATGAACCTGAGGAGGCGTTTTCTTCACTGCTTGAATACGCAGATCCCTCGGTTGAATCTGCTTTTGGCGGCGGCTGTGCTGTTATAAGCTGTACATCGCTGAAAGACTTGTCGGGCAGAAGGGTGCTTGCCTGTAGTGACAGCGGTCTTATAGAAGATATCGAGTGCGAGAAGTGCGTATTAGGCGGCCTTGAGGGGCAGATCGTAAAGGTCTGTTATTCAGACAGCAATTTTACCGTCACAATAGATGGAGATGTTTACTCGGCATCAATAAAGTCGACAATCGAATCATGTAATATTAGCAGCAGCGGGAAAATACTGCTTCTATGCCGCGAAGGAGACTTCTATCAGCTTTTATGTTACGGAATACAGGACGGTGTTCCCTGCTTTGTCGGTGCATCAGACGCGTACGCGACGAATTCCGGGACAGAGCTTGATATATGCAGCGGCGAGTGCTGCTGCGATGACTCATGTCAGGTGCTGATGGCATCACAAAGCCGTGACAGCATTGAGGCTCTGTATCTGTGGACATTTACCGCTCAGGAGCCCACCCCTCTGCCGCTGACTCGGGCGGCAGACTCCGTTCCTGTTGGAAACTTCGGCGACAAAGCCACACTGCTCGCCGAAGAGATCGAGCAAGATTACGGCGTACAGGTGCTGCTGGGTGATGACGCAGTGCTTGCGTTTCCGGATTATGAAGTAGAACCGGTATACGATGAAGACGCAATATTAAAGGCGCTCCGTAAGCTGGACACAGCGCTGTCGCTGTACCCGGATGGGTACTTTGACGCACTGTCTGAGGATTTCATCCGCGGCATCGCATTCTGCCTTGTTGGCGATATGCACGCAATAAACAGCGCAAACATCGATGACCCAAGCGCCTTTGCGGTAATTCATTACAACACGCAGCTTATCGCAATCAACATTCTCACGACGAGCGATATAGGCAGCACTGTTTGCCACGAAATTACCCACGCCACAGACAAAAAAATCGCCGCCCTTGCACAAGGCGGCGAAGTGGATTTCAGTGAGGAAGAATGGAACAAGCTCAATCCGGATGGCTTTGAATACTACAATTCATATATAAGCGACAGCGGACTGAATTATTCCGTCACGGGTGATCCCCGCTGGACAGCGTTCTGGATGGAAAACGATATCGAGGACATCTATTTTGTGGACAGTTACTCAAAAACCTTTCCAACCGAGGACAGGGCGCGTCTTATGCAGGTCATTATGAACGGGTATGAGCTGCCAAAATATATGCTCAACGACAATATCCAGGCAAAGCTCAGCTACTATTTCACCGCAATACGCCAGGCACTGGGAGCCGATTGGGACGAGCCACCCTACTGGGAACGGGCACTGCTTAAGCCGCTTGGCGCCGTCACAGGTCAATGACAAGCCCCACCGGGCAGTGGTCGCTGCCCATGACCTGGGGATAGATAAAGGCATCCTCAATTTTATCTCTGACGCTGTCAGAGGCGATAAAATAGTCAATACGCCACCCCACATTCCGCTCTCTGGCGGCGGCGCGATAGCTCCACCATGAGTAGGCGTCTTCCAAATCAGGGTATTTCCAGCGGAAGGTGTCAGTAAAACCGGCGTCAAGCAGCTGGGTGAACTTCTCCCTCTCCTGATCGGTGAAGCCGGGGTTATTGTGATTCGTGGAGGGATTTTTAAGATCTATCTCGCGGTGCGCCACATTCATGTCCCCGCAGGCCAGCACAGGCTTTAAGGCGCTGAGTTTCACAAGATGCTCACGGAAGGCATCATCCCAAGCCATACGATAGTCCAGACGGCGCAGGCCGTCCTGAGAGTTGGGAGTATAGACACAGACCAGATAAAAATCCTCGTACTCAAGGGTGATAACACGACCCTCATGGTCATGTTCTTCGATGCCCAGGTTATAGCTGACAGAAATCGGCTCATACTTTGTGAAGATTGCCGTGCCGGAGTAGCCCTTCTTCTCGGCACTGCACCAGAACTGGCGGTAGCCCTCAAAATTTATGTCGATCTGATCCGGCTGGAGCTTGGTTTCCTGCAGGCAGAAGAAATCGGCGTCAAAATCCCTGAATATATCTTCAAAGCCCTTCTTTACGCAGGCTCTGAGTCCGTTTACATTCCATGATATAAGTTTCATCGCTGCCTCCAAAGGGATAGTTTACAATGGAAATATAGCATATACCTCCGGGTTTTACAACCACAAAACAACAGCCGCAGATACTGTCCTGCGGCTGTTGCTATGCATATGCAATTAAGTGGCAAAGGCAGCGTCAAGGTCGAGGTTGTACCTGTCCCGTCGCTGAACGGCGTAGCCGGTGAACCCGCTGTAATCGTAAATCCCGATATAGCTCAATTCGCCATCCGTAAATACCCCAACCGCGGTGTCCGGCCCGTAATATGTCACAGGCACGACAAAAGCAAGCCGCCGCCCGTCATAGGCGATAGACGCCTGATCCGAATTTCTCCACGCGGCATCACACAGCTCAAACAGTTGCCCGAAGTCGCCTGTCATCGCGACGCGGTACCCATCAGACTCATCATAAGTGACCAGGGCAAAGCTGTAATCGGAGTTAGAGTAAAGGTACACGCCGTTATCGATGTTCAGTGAAATATGGTTGTAGTCCTCCTCACAGGCAAGAAGCCGCAAAGTCTGCAGAACGGACAGGTCATAGGCGTCCAGCACGCGAAGCAGGTATTCGCCGCCCTCCAGAGTGACCAGGAGCAGTTTGCTGCCGTCCTGTGAGGCTGTAAGGCTCATGACCCGCTGTGTTTCCGGGTCAATGGGATAAACCATGCTGATATCAGAGCCGAACACAAGGGTCTCAGCCACCTCCTTGGGATAAAGGGGCAGTTTGTATATGCCGTAGCCGTCTTTTATACGGCTGACATCTATGGGGAAGGTATCGTTTGTATCGGTGCCGAAGGTAAAGAACAGGGCGTTTTGGGCAACAGCAGTGCACGTGTTGAACGCAAGATAAAAGTAACGGTCGTCCTCGGTCACCACATCTGTTCTATACTCGGTTATCGAACCGTAGCTGCTGCGCGTCACAGTGACGCTGACCATAAGCTCCTGTGGAACAGGGATCAGAAAGTAGTCGCCGAAAATGTCTTCGCTCCCCATATACTCGCTGGCCGGATAAAGGCTTCTGCCATAATCGTCATCGTAACTGACGTAGGCCATAATCGGGAAATATTCATAATAATCGCACACGCGAACAATCTCTGTATGGGTCTGACCGTCCGGAGTACGGGAAGCCACAGCTTTAATATACTCACTGGTATAGTCAAGGGATAGGCTGCTCCCGCTGGCGCCGCCGCCAAAATCGAAATTATCAAGATACAGATCCACCGATGTACCGTATCGCCGGGGCGGCGACTGCTGCTCATTATCGTAATAGGCGAAGTCAAGATTGGTTATCCCGTCGCCGCCAACAACATACTCAACATCCCAAATCAGATGCCGGTCAAGCTCCGCCGTGACGGAAAACGACAATCCCGCCGCGGCAACACTGTCGCCGTATATGGCATACTCGTCTATCGTTACTGCCGTCTCCTGCCGACTGATATATGCGTCCGCACCCACAATGAGACACACTGAAGCCGCAAGCAGCAGGAGAGCAAATATCAATGTCTTTTTCACAGTTCACCTCACTGCTCGTCACCGAGCTTGTCAAGCGCCTTTATCACCCTGTCCGCTTTGTAGTTATAGGCGCTCTTAACATAGCTCATAAGGTCACTGTTCTGCTCGTCAAGCTCGTCTGTTGTGACATCGCCGATGACCTCTCCCCTTCTGATGAGTATGGCGCGGCCGATAAAGTTGGACACCTCCTCAATTAGATGGGTGGAGATTATGACGGTTTCATCCGGGCCGAGTATGCCCAGAAGAACCTTGTAAAAATCTTCCCTGTTGAAGATGTCATTTCCGGCAAAGGGCTCATCCATGAGAATGTAATCCGCGCCCTGGCTGAGGGCAAGGATGACCTCAAACTGATTTTTCTGTCCGGTGGAAAAGCTGCGGATATTCCTGTGTGGCGGCAGGGCAAAAAAGTCCATAAGTGTGTCGAAGCGTTTCTCACTGAATTTGGGAAAATGCAGTTTATAGAACTCTTTATGTGCCTTTGCGGTGAGGTCCGGAAAAAAGGAATGTTCACTTGTAGCGAAGGAAATGCGGGCAATATTCTTGTGGTTTATGGCAGCATCGTCAAGGCTTATCGTCCCGCTGTAGCTGTAAAGGCCGAGAATACACTTCATAAGTGTGGTCTTGCCCGCGCCATTTTCACCGAAAAGGCCGATTATCTGCCCCTGCGGGATTGTGAGGGATAGTTTATTAAGCGCCGTCACTCCGGCAAAGTGCTTTGTAAGTCCTTTGATCTCGATCATAATGTCAACCTCCGAATATTGAAGCAACAAATCGCTCCCACTGACCGGGTACAAGACACACGGGTGGAACATTGGCCATATACGCCCAATAGTAAAGAAGTGTGAGAATGAATGCTGTTATCAGCATCACCGCCGCGATTGCAAGGGGCATGGATACACAGCGCTTTAGCAGCTCAAACCGCTGCGGAAGGCGGCGCATGGTGTAGATACTCTTGCTGCCAAGATAGTGATAGCACAGGTGAAGCGCAGAAAGCCCAACTGCCAGTACGATGCTGAAATTCAGCATTGCCATTTTGCCGCGGATGATCTGTGAAAAGTCCTCCATCATTGCACCGGACAAAACGCGCCTGATGCCGTCATAGTAATACAGGTCATTTATAGCATTGCCCAGGTCCACGAAGAACCACAGACTCACCAGCACTGCAATGCACCAGTACGCCGCGGCAAACTTAAGCTCCGTCTGCCAGTTGAATCCCGGCGGCACATAATCCGGAATGGCAGACACAAAGCACTCACGAGCCTGCCGGAGGCTGCAGCGCAATCTGTCTGACAGCTTACTCATCCCGCCACCTCCAGACCTTAAAGACCGTCATAGTTAAACAGAACAGCATCACAAGCACAGTGAACATATCCATGCCCCAGTGCCCCATCTCCTGTTGGAAAACAAGAACCGTATACGCCGCCAAAATGAAAAAGGTGAAAGTCTTCTTGCCGTGGCGCAGTCGGTAGGAGAATCCGCCGCACTCAATGGCCACAGCAAGCATCATAAACACATTGCGAATCATGCGAGAATAATCCCGCATAGGCAGCAGGCTGTGGAGAAAGTCGTTACTGTAGAATGTTATAAGCGCGGTCTGGCTGCCGTGATACAACTCGCCGCCAAGGTAATTAAACATGGCGCAGAAACCCAGGGCAACAGCAAGCTGGGACGCATAGAAAATTACGATGCACACCAGATACGCAAGGCTCTCACATATAAAATACAGCTTTTCGTTAATCCCAAGCCGACGGATGGAATAGGAGCTTTTGCCGCCAAGGTCAAGACTGTTGAGAACAAATACACCGCACAGTAGCAGAAACGCCGCCGCGAACACATACTGCGCGCCGCTGTCAGTGAATATATCGAAGCCGACAGACTCAGAGCGCCAGTACTGACGGGTGGAATCATCGATCTGCTCATATGCATATAGCTTATCAATATAGGCGAAATTCGCTACAGTGGTCTTGTAGAGCAGTATGCCCTCCACAAGGCACATGACAATGATGATTAGCAGCACCCTGTAAAGTATTCTTTGCAGATTGAGCATAAATACCGAAAGCTGTTTACTCATTTGAATCTGTCACCTCCCATAATTTGTCAATCAGGCCGAGTGCCTCTTCCCTGCCCACGCCCATCTGCCTGAGCGCAGACACCATATCAGTGATGCGAATTTGGAACAGTTCCTCCCGGAGCCGTGAAATACGCGCATCCGTGACGCGCACATAGCTTTTTGCGCCCACATGAGACTCGATCAGACCCTCATCCTCAAGGTATTTATATGCCTTTTGTATCGTATTGGGATTAACACCCAAGAGGGCCGACAACACACGGCGGGAGGGCATTTCATCCCCGTCATTAACTACGCCGGATACTATCCCCTCTTTAACATACAGAACCACCTGCCGATATATGGCAGGGCTGTCTTTTAAAACAAATCCGTCAAATCTGACCGTCACTCTATCTGCACCTTTCACTCAACCGTATTATGCGCGTAGTACAGTTCCTAACTGTATTATACGCATAGTACAGATCAATGTCAATACCCTCCAATGCACTGATAAAAAAATAAGCCGCCCGGCTGCGGAACGCTCCATAATGAAGCGGTCACAGCCGGGCGGGATTATACGTTATGTAAGATCAGTCAGCGGTAGTGATACCGGTGATATGGGGGTTGGCACCCTGGTACCAGTACAGGAAAGCCTCGATATCAACAACATCGCCCACCTGGAGGCCAGCAACGGTGGTGTAAACCTCATGGTCAACGCCGGTCAGGTAGATCTCAACGCAGAAGTCGCAGCTGACTTCGCCGTTGGAAGCGGTGACGTAGATGTCATCACCGGGCTCGCCATTCTTGTACACAATAGACTCAATGGTCATGCCCTTGAAGATTACCCGCTCATTCTGATGCTCAATCAGCTCATCAGTACCGAGAAGATCGGTAGCATCCAGAGGCTCAGCAATATACTCACCCTCGAGGAACTCGAAGGTAGCGTCCATGATCTCAATTTCGCCGTCAAAGTTGGCCTTGTAGCCAGTGACCTTGATCTTGGTGCCGGGTACGAGCTTGGCTGCATCCTCTTCAGAGCAGGCCATCTTATACATAAAGTATCCGCCTTCCTTATCCTGAGCGTAGACGGTGATCGTGTTGTCCCACCAGGATTGATGGCCCTGAACATAGCACTCAACAACGACTTCGTCATCGATAGCAGCGGCCATGTACTCCTCATGAGTCATGACGCCCTCGCCCTTGGCCTCACTGCCGGAATCAGAATTACAGGCAGCAAGTGCAAATACACAGACAAGAGCCAGAAGCATTGCGATAAATTTCTTCATAACTAATCTCCTTTTCAAGTAATGTACCTTTAGGCACATGATAATTATACACCATTTTCCAGCAAAAGCAATGATAATTACTTATCGGATGTTGAAATTTTCTTCTTCAGCCAGCCCAATGCAATGTACAAAATGATTAAAAACCACACAATAGCCAGCGTCCACAACAGTCCACGGGCGCCATCGGGTAATGGGCCCAGCTCTGCCCGCTCCCCACTGTTGACAGCGCCGGCCTGGTCAAGGCGGTACAGGGATGCTGTTTCCTCAAACAGGGATTCGATAAAAGCCTCGTCCACTGTTTTACCGCGGCGCACACCCTTGACCGAGCCCTCAATGAGATAGCCTGCGGCATCGCGCAGTGATGCCGAGCCGTTGAACACGGGTGTTACGAAGGTGTTGTCGACGTTGTCCAGCAGCAGCTGTGACGCGAGGAGTTTGACCTCATAGTACATCTCGTTGTCCTCACCGATGCGGGACAGGTAATCCAGGTACTCGGCGCTGTTCTGTGCCTTTAATGTGACGGGGACATAGCCCTCGGTACCTGAATAGGCAAGCTGCACATCGTTAGTGAGAAGATACTGGGCGAAAAGCCAGGAAGCCATAACCTCCTGCGGATCCTCTTTATTAAATACGCAGACAGAGGGGCCCTGTGATATCATCTGAGGGTTTTCCGGGTCAAGCTGAGGAATCATCATAACTTCCGTCTCGAAATCAACCAGATTCTCCTCAGGAATGTCCACGTGAGGCGCGTCACTGCCCATCCATGTTGCGCCGGCAGTAGAGTCGATGGCGAAGATACACTGACCTGCGTTGAGGAAATTGGCGGGGTACCCGACGATTTTGAAGGTGCAGAATGCGCCGGTTCCCGCGTGCTCCGCCGCAGTGTACAGAAGCTGTTCTGCCGTATCGTTAAAGAGCAATATCTCACCTTCATCGGTGGAGTAGTCCGCGCCGGCCTGGCGCAACCATGAGATCATCATGTTATCCGTGGACTTGTATATAAACGGGATCATTACCTTCTGCCCGTTTATAAGGTAATTGCCATCCTCGTCCTGGGCCATGGCAGCCTCCGACACCTCCCAAACGAAGTCCCATGTCAGCACCTCGGGCAGCTCAAAGCCAAGGGCCTCAACATAGGTCTTATTCACATAGCAGGCTTCGGTAGAGCGCATATAGGGAACGGCGTAATAGTGGTCACCAAACGCACATTCGGACAGGAACTGGGGGACGATCTCCTCAACAGCGGGTGAGTCATAACGCACCTCACTGCCGCCAAGACCGTACTGCTCGTCACTCATAAGCTCCTCCAGCGGCACAACGCTGTTTGTGCCGGTGAGATAAGTTGCGATGTGGTCGGGATATGTGATGCACACATTGGGCGTGGTATTGGTGGCGATGTTGGTAATGACATCGTTATAAATCTTCCCGTAGTCTGTGTAAAGGCGCAGGTTAACGGTGATATTTGGGTACAGCGCCTGGAAAGCGGCAATGGCGTTATGGTAGATCCCCACCTGCGTGAGATTGGAGTCGTTCTTCGCCCAGAAGGTGATCTCGTAATCGCGGGTAGTGTCAAACTCATCCGGCAGAACAAACTCCGGCAGGGCCCTTGCGCCGTGACAGCCGGTCATAAGCGGCATGGCAGCGAAAGTGAGCGCGATGACAAAGACAATAATTCTGTGAGTGGTCTTCATCCCTTGGTACCCCCTCTCGCGACGCCGGCCATGATCTTCCTGCGGAAAATTAGGAACAGGACGATAAGCGGCAGGGATATGACCACCACCGCGGCCATCATGGCGGGAATGTTCTCGCGGCCGAAGCCGTTTTCACGTATCTCCTGTATCCCGTTGGATACGAGGAAATATGCCTGATCATCGGTAATGAGTCTCGGCCAGACGTAGGAGTTCCAGCATTCGATAACCTTGAGAATGGTAATTGTGATAATCGTGGGGCGGCAGATGGGTATCATAACCTTTGTAAGATACTTAAAGTCAGATGTTCCGTCTACCTTGGCGGCGTAATACAGCTCATCGGGAATCTGCGAAAAGTTCTCTTTAAGAAGATAGATGTAGAACACCGAGGTCACCGACGGCAGTATAAGACCCATAAATGTGTTGCGAAGGTCCATATCCGTGATGGTGACAAAGTTGGTTATGATGACAAGCTCATTGGGTATCATCATAAGCGCAAGGAACAGTGTAAAAACCAGATCCTTACCGCGGAAATTAAGGCGTGAGAAGGCGAAGGCCGCCAATACGGTGACCACAAGCATAATCGCCGTGGTTGCGAGGGTGAATATTATTGTGTTTACAAAATAATCTGCCAGCGGGACGGCTGTAAACGCCTCAGCATAGTTTTCAAAGGTGGGTGAAAGAGTATAAAGCTGTGGAATAAACTCCGCGTTGTAGGAGCTGTAGCTCTTAAATGAGGTAAGCAGCATCCAGTAAAAGGGGAATATGACCAGAATCGCCCACAGTGTCAGCAGCGCATACACGACTGTACTGCCAACCCGTCTGCGGATGGCGGCTGAGCGTTCAATCCTTTCAAAATCGGTATTATGATTCATGTGTCCACCCCCATTAATAGTGAACATGCTTCCGGCTTACCAACAGGTTGATGCAGGTGATGGTAAGCACGATGGCAAAGAGGATGATCGCCGCTGCAGACGCATACGAGGGGTAGCCGCCGCTGTTGCCGTATAGCATATCATAGATATATCCCACAATTGTATTCATTTCGGCAGCGTTCAGGTTGGTGCCGAAAAGGGCAACGGCGTCCGAGTAGGCCTTAAATGCGCCGATAAATCCGGTGATGATAAGATAGAACATGGTGGGTGAGATCATCGGCAGGGTGATCTTTGTGAAAATACGGAATTTTGACGCACCGTCAACCTTTGCAGCATTATAATAGCTTTCATTCACAGAGGCCAGGGCGCCGGTAAGCACAAGGATTTTGAACGGCAGTACTACCCACACGGTATAGAAGCACAGCACGAACATCTTCGCCCAGTAGGGGCCGTCGATGAAGTCAACCGCACTGCCGCCAAAAAAGCCGATAATAAGGTTGGCAAGTCCGTCGGTATAAGGCGTCTGTTTAAAAAGGATCATAAACACGAGGCCGACCGCCAGTGTGTTGGTGACATAAGGGAGGAAATATATTGTCTGATACAGTTCACGCAGCTTTTTGATTGAGCTCAGACCCAGCGACACCAGAAGCGCAAGCCCGGTGGACACGGGTACCGTAATCATAACAAGAATAAAAGTGTTTTTAGGCGCCTGCAGGAAGTAGGGGTCGCGCAGGACATATTTGTAATTGTATGTGCCAACGCCGAAGAAGGTCTGAGCCGCGGAGTTGTACCCCTCCTCAAATGAGTAGATGAATACATCCACAAGAGGGTACACCATAAACACGCCCAGAAACAATATTGCGGGCAGCAGGTATAACCAGGCCTTAAGATTTCTGTTTTCCATATACGCCTCTCCTGTCAGTTATGGGCGAAATAGATGCGCTCTTCATTTTCCTTGCTGAACAGATGCACCTTCTGCGGTTTAAGGGCAAACACTACGGACGATGTCCTGATATCCACCTTGTTTTCGGAGCTGATGATCGCGCGGATATCGGCGGTTTCACAGGCGGGATGGGAGCATACTACGCTTATATCGCGGCCCATAACCTCCACCCTGCCCAGCTTGCAGGTGAAGGTGCCATTGTCGTCAAGGACAAATCCCTCGGGGCGGATACCAACATAGACCTCCTGATCGTCCACACCCGGTACTGCCAGGACAGCTTCCTCTCCGATGTAGAGCTTCTCCCCGCTTACCTTTCCGTCAAACACATTGATGGCGGGTGTACCGAGGAACTTTGCAACGAACAGGTTAATGGGATCATCATAGATCTCCTGCGGCTTGTCCATCTGCTGGAGGCTGCCGTCCTTCATGACGACGATGAAGTCGGAGATGCTCATAGCCTCCTCCTGGTCGTGGGTGACAAAGACGGTGGTTATGCCTGTTTCATTCTGAATGCGGCGGATCTCCTCCCTCGTCTGCAGGCGAAGACGCGCGTCAAGGTTGGACAGCGGCTCATCCAGAAGAAGAATGCGGGGCATCTTTACCAGTGCGCGGGCAATGGCAACGCGCTGCTGCTGTCCGCCGGAAAGCTCACTGGGCTTTCTGTCCATGAGCCCGTCGATCTGCACCAGTTTGGCGGCCTCAAGCGCCCGCTCCGCCATGACCTCTTTGCTGAGTTTAGCCTCACCTTTAAGATTCTGCAGGGGGAACATGATGTTCTGTCTGACAGTCATGTGGGGATAGAGGGCATAGTTCTGGAACACGAGACCTACTCCCCTGTTCTGGGCAGGCAGATTGGTGACGTCATCGTCGCCGAAGTAAATCTTGCCCGACGTGGGCTGGAGAAGGCCGCTGAGCATATTGAGCATGGTGCTCTTGCCGCATCCGGACGGGCCAAGCAGGCCGATAAGCTTCCCGTCTGGGATTTCAAAGGTAAAGTCGTTGACAGCAATTACCTCATCACGGGAGCCTTTGGTGCGGCTGGGAAACTTCTTTGTCAGATTCTCAAGTACAACTTTCATGCCGATCCTTTCGCGTAGCCCAATGCGCAGATGCGCAAACGGGTACTTACAAATGATGTGGGTTGATGCCCATTCTTTCGCAGATTAAAACACTGATGACAGCATTATATTCCCAATCTCCGCCGTTTTCAAGATGCTTTGATACTATAGCTTTGCAGTTGTACAGTTTAAATTGGGACAATACAATTTGACACATATTCGGGCGGATATTATAATACTTTTGCGGCTGAAGTGCCCAGAACGCATATCGCAAACGGAGAATGATATGGCAAACATTGTTGAGATAGGAGATTTTACTGCACCGGAGCTTGATGTATACGCCCGACTCACAGAGGTACAGCTTCTCAATCGGGAGCGGCCCGAGGACGGACTTTTCATCGCAGAGAGCCCTATTGTAATCGGGCGTGCTCTGGATGCCGGTTACGAGCCGGTTTCCATTCTGGTTGAGAACAGGCATATCCATACGCAGGCGAAGGATATAATCGCCCGCTGCGGCGATGTGCCGGTATATACTGCCTCTTTTGCGGTTCTGGCACAGCTGACCGGATTTCAGCTTACCCGCGGAATGCTGTGCGCCATGCGAAGAAAGCCCCTGGGTACCCTTTCGCAGCTGTGCTCCGGGGCGAAGCGGGTCGCCATTCTGGAAAATGTGATGAATCCAACAAACGTGGGTGCCATCTTCCGCTCCGCCGCCGCGCTGGGAATGGACGCAGTGCTGCTTACACCCGGCAGCAGTAACCCGCTTTACCGGCGCGCTATCCGCGTAAGCATGGGTACGGTTTTCCAGATACCCTGGACCTTTATCCCAGATGGGCAGTGGCCAGCAGCCGCCATGGAGATGCTGCGGCAAATGGGATATAAGACCGCTGCCATGGCACTGTGCGATGATTCTGTTTCAATCCGAGACAGCAGGCTGTGCAGTGAGGAGCGGTTGGCTATTATTCTCGGCACGGAGGGTGAGGGTCTGGCTGATGACACGATTGCCGCCTGTGATTACACAGTGCGCATCCCCATGTCCCACGGTGTTGATTCACTTAATGTTGCGGCGGCAAGCGCCGTTGCCTTCTGGCAGCTTGGATTACTGGAATGAATTAACAATGGATATACAGCAAAAGCGCACGCCGGCCTGGCGTACGCTTTTATCTTTTCTATTGTGCTGTGCCGATCACTTATTGGTCTCGGCAATAAACAGGTCGATCTGATCAGTGATCATCTTGAGGCTTGTGCGCCAGAAATCCGGCTGAGTCAGGTCAATACCGGCGATGCCCGCAACATGCTCAACAGTGTCAACGGTAGTGGCCTTCAGTAATGCGCGGTACTTGGGCAGGAACGATTCACCTTCCTCAAGATACTTGGCGTACAGGCCGCGGGAGAACAGGCCGCCGAAGGCATAGGGGAAGTTATAGTAGCTCAGGCCTGCGCGATAATAATGGCTCTTACAGCACCACATATAGGGGTGCAGATAATCTGGGTCAAGTCCGTCGCCATATGCCTCTTTCTGTGCCCGGAGCATGATCTCTTCAAGATCCTTGGCAAAAAGGAAGGTGTCATTCCTGCGGCGGATAACCTCATCCTCAAAGAGGAAACGGGAGTAGATATCCACAATGATCTGAGTGCAGTCCTGAATCTGGGTCTCGATAAGGCGCAGCTTCTCATCGCCGGCAGCCTTCTCAATGGCGTCATTGACAATAATAAGCTCATTGAAGTTTGAAGCCGTCTCGGCAACGGGCATGGTGTAGCGGGTATTCAGCGGGCGATGATCCTGAATCTGCTGGCCGTGGTAGGCGTGGCCAAGCTCGTGAGCAAGAGTGGTCACCGAGCCGAATGTTCCGCTGAAATTAGTGAGAATGCGGCTCTGCTTGGCAAAGGGCAGGTTTGAACAGAATGCGCCACCGACCTTGCCGGGGCGTGGATAGAAATCGATCCACTCCTCGCGGAAGGCCTGGTCCGCCATGTCGGCAAGATCCGGTGCGAATGAGGCAAAATGCTCAACGAGATAGTGATGCGCCTGCTCCACAGTGAATGACGCACCGTCAGAGCTGCCCATGGGTGCAAGGACATCGTACCAGGGCAGACCATTTTCATGTCCGAGCAACTTTGCCTTATGCCTGAGATACTCATGGAACTTGGGCAGGGCCTCACGCATAGCCTGCAGCATGGCGTCGAGGGTCGCTTTCTGCATTCTGGACTGGTCAAGGGTCATCTCAAGAGGGTCTGCAAAGCCGCGAAGCTCAGCCTCAAGATTGGCCTGAGCCTTGATGCTGTTAAGAGAGAAGGCTATGGCATCCTTGATGCTGTCATAGCAGGCAAGCTCCGCCTCATAAGCTGCCTTGCGCTCGGCGGCATCTTCACTCTCAGCAAGACCGCGTATGGCAGCAAGGGTGGTGGTACCGCCCTTATACTCAACCTTTACATTTGCGGACATAAAGCTGGTCAGATCTCCCCATGCCCTTCCGCCGGAGGTATTCATGCGGGCAAACACCGCCTCAGCCTCGTCACCCATTTTATGGGAAACAGCATTTTTAATCTGGCTGAAATAGAATTTATACTGGCTGAGAAGCTCATCCGAGGCAATGATCGCGTCCAGATTTTCGATACTGCCCACAAATTTCTGGAACACTACCTCTTCCTTGGCAGTGCTTGTACCCAGTGCCTGAATTCTGGTGCTGTAAGCCGCGCCCTCAGAATCCCTGCTGTTTGCAGAGCGGCGAAGGCTGAAATAGCCGCCAAGACGGCGGTTGAGAATGGCGCTCTCCTCGCTAAGCTCAACTACCTTGCGGATAGTATTACAGGCGTCGTCCGCATCCAGTGCGGCAACAGCCGCCTTATACTCAGCTGCAAGCGCCTCAAGGCGGGCAATATCCTCCCCCAGCCCGGGGTCGTCAATACCTTTATACAGGGCATCAAGTGACCATTCGTTATACATAGTAAGCAAACCTCTCTTTCCTTCTGTGCTGTGCGGTGTGCACGGCAAGTATTTGTTATTTGCATCATACCACTTTCCTACATTGCCCGTCAACCGAGCCGCTGCTTTCTCAGCGCAGCAAATTGACACAGCAAGGCGCGCATCACTAATGATGCGCGCCATATTGCTCTCAAATTATTCGTTTTCGCTGCGGTATTCCAGAATGTCTCCCGGCTGGCAGTTGAGCGCCTGACATATCGCCTCAAGTGTGGAGAATCGGATGGCACTGACACGCCCGTTCTTCAGCTTTGACAAATTGACATTAGCGACGCCAACCTTTTCCGAAAGCTCATTAAGCGACATCTTCCTGTCAGCCATTACGCGGTCAAGTCGTAAAATTATCGGCATGGCGTTACCTCGTCACAGGGTCTCGTCGGAAAACCGCTGAAGCTCAGCACCGTAACGGAAGATGTAGGACATAAGCAGAAGGATGAAGAACACAATAAGGAAATTCAGGTCAAGCTGGTAGTTGGCAGTGATGGATACGATCTGCCCGCCGTCGACAAGTCTGTTAAGGCTGAAATTTGCGATTGCATTATTCGTTTCAATGACAGATGCCACATTGTTGAGAATGCCCATTGCAATGCTGACCCATGAAATTTTGCGGATATTAACGCTTACATCCGGGTGGAAAGGATCCCCCTGGGTCATGGGCAGAAGGATCTTACGCACAAGCGAAAATGCGTAGTAGATAAGACCAGCGGAGGCAGCAGCCAATGCTGTGAAAATCCAAGCATACGCCAGGATATCACTGTTATCGGGCGCATACTCCTTTGCAAGCTCAATCGTAACAGGGCCGAGATCAACAACTTCAAAGTCCTCTCCGATCACGGCGTCGGGATTGACCGCATTGACAACGGTAAGCACAGCCATGACACATATAACAACTATCATTGAGATAATCATGGTGCGCTGTATGACCTTAAAGAAAACGTCCAGCTTCTTCGCAGTACCAATGAGTTTACTCTTGTTCATAATGACCTCCTCAAAGATTAAATCTTTAACGATTATCGTTAACAGTATTGTAGCACTGCCTTTTATCTATGTCAATAGATATTTAATGTTT
>JAZUPH010000008.1:0-31980 GCA_045605145.1 Oscillospiraceae bacterium
GACGGGCTGGACAAATTCCTTGAAGAAAACCCCTCCGTGGGCAAGGCCATCATTGAAAAGGCACTCACCGCCTCCCGCGCCCGTGAGGCTGCCCGCCGCGCCCGTGACAATGTGCGCCGCAAGACAGGTCTTGAATCCGGCCAGATGCCTGACAAGCTGCAGGACTGTAACGAGCGCGATCCCAGCCTGTGTGAGATTTATATCGTCGAGGGCGATTCCGCTGCCGGCTCTGCCATTCAGGGACGAGACAGCCGATTCCAGGCTATCCTTTCCATGTGGGGCAAAATGCTCAATGTTGAGAAGGCCCGCGCCGACAAAATCTACGGCAACGATAAGCTCTATCCCCTCATTCTGGCGCTGGGTGCCGGTATGGGTGAGGATTTCAATGTGGAGAAGCTGCGTTATCATAAGATAATTATCATGGCAGACGCCGACGTGGACGGCGCCCATATCCGCACACTGCTTCTGACTTTCTTCTTCCGCTATATGCGCCCCCTCATCGAAAAGGGCTATGTCTACTCCGCCGTGCCGCCCCTTTACAAGCTCACCCGCGGCAAGCAGCAGCGTGTCGCCTACTCCGATGAAGAGCGCGACCGCATTTCCGCCCAGATGCGCGGCGACAACCCCAATGTTAAGGTGGACATCAGCCGCTTTAAAGGTCTGGGTGAAATGGATCCCCACGAGCTGTGGGAGACCACGATGGACCCCGAAAAGCGCACCCTGCGCCGCATTACCCTTGATGACGCGGTCAAGGCTGACGAAATCTTCACCATTCTCATGGGTGAAGAGGTCAACCCGCGCCGTGAATGGATAGAGACCAACGCCAAGTACGTGGTCAACCTTGATATATAAGGAGGTGACGGAATAATGGCACATAACAGAGATTATAAACCCGAGGACATCGCATTTCCAAATCAGCATATAACCGAGTCTGAGCTGGTGCAGGAGATGCAGAAGAGCTACATCGACTACGCCATGTCCGTCATCGTCGGACGCGCCCTGCCTGATGTGCGTGACGGCCTTAAGCCCGTCCACCGCCGCATCCTTTATGCGATGTATGAGGACGGCCTGACCCATGACAAACCCTTCCGCAAGTGCGCCACCGCCGTCGGTGACGTTCTCGGCCGTTACCATCCCCATGGTGACGCCTCCGTCTACGATGCGCTGGTGCGTATGGCGCAGGATTTCTCCATGCGCTATCCCCTCATTGACGGCCACGGCAACTTCGGCTCCGTTGACGGTGACCCACCGGCCGCCTACCGTTATACCGAGGCCCGCATGGCCCGCATGGCCGAGGAAATGCTCCGTGAGATCGGCAAAGACACCGTAGATTTCCTTCCCAACTTTGACGAGACCAGGAAAGAACCCATTGTTCTGCCCTCCCGCTTCCCCAATCTGTTGGTGAACGGCTCCTCCGGCATCGCCGTTGGTATGGCCACCAATATCCCGCCCCACAATATGCGCGAGACTATCAATGCCGCCATTGAGCTTCTGGACAATCCGGAGGCCACTCTGGATGAGCTGATGCAGCATATCAAGGGACCCGACTTCCCAACCCGCGGCATCATCATGGGCCGCAGCGGCATCCGTCAGGCCTTTGCCACCGGACGCGGACATATCACCGTGCGCGCCCGCACTGCTTTTGAAGAGTACGGCCGCGATCACCGCACCCGCATTATAGTCAATGAGCTTCCGTACCAGGTCAACAAGCGCATGCTTATCAAGGCCATCGCGGAAAAGGTCAAGGACAAGATCATTGAAGAGATCAGCGACCTGCGTGACGAGTCTGACCGCAACGGTATGCGCATCGTCATCGAACTCAAGCGCGATGCCAACGCACAGGTGGTGCTTAATAAACTGTTTACCCAGACCCAGCTGCAGACCACCTTCGCCATCAATATGCTGGCGCTGGTGCAGAACCAGACCCAGCCCAAGATCCTCTCCCTGCGCCATATTCTTGAAGAGTATCTGGCCTTCCAGGAGGAGATCATCACCCGCAGGACCCGCTATGACCTGAGAAAGGCCCGTGAGCGTGCCCACCTGCTGGAGGGGTTGATGATCGCCCAGGACAATATTGATGAGGTCATCCGCATTATCCGCTCCCGCTATGACGATGCCAAGGAAGCCTTGATGGAGCGCTTCGGCCTGGACGAGGTGCAGGCACAGGCCATTCTTGAAATGCGCCTTAGACAGCTGCAGCGCCTTGACAGAGAAAAGCTGGAGATCGAATATAAAGAACTGCAGGAGAAGATCGCCTGGTATCTGGATCTTCTCGGCGACGAGAACAAGCTCAAGGAACAGCTTAAGAAAGAGCTGCAGGAGATCGAGAAGAAGTACGGCGACGACCGTGTTACCGAAATTCAGGATGTTGAGGATGAGATCGATATTGAAGACCTCATCGAAGAACAGCTTTGCGTCTACACACTCAGCCACAATGGATACATTAAGCGCACTCCCGCTACCGAGTACCGTCAGCAGGGGCGCGGCGGCAAGGGCGTACGCGGCATGACCACCCGCGAGGAGGATGTGGTTGAAACTCTGTTTACCGCGTCCACCCACGATAATATCCTGTTCTTCACCAGCTGGGGCCGCTGCTACGACCGCAAGGGCTACCGTATTCCCGAGGCGGGCAGAACCGCAAGGGGTACAAATATCGTCAACATTCTGCCCCTTAACGAGGGTGAACGCGTTACCGCCATGCTCCATGTCCGCGAGTTCAGCGATGATGTGTACCTGTTCTTTGTCACCCGCGGCGGCACGGTAAAGCGCCTTAAGTGCTCTGAGCTTAAGAATGCCCGCCGGACCGGCATCCGCGCCGTGAATCTGGTAGAGGATGACGAGCTTATCTCCGTGCGCCTCACCTCCGGCAATGACAACATCATCATCTCCACTCACGACGGTATGTCCATCATGTTCAATGAACAGGATATTCGACCCATGGGTCGCGATGCTGCCGGTATGCGCGGCATCAAACTGCGCGACGGCGACTACTGCGTGGGCGGCTGCCTTGCAAGACCCGGCGGCGCACTTATGACCGTTACCGAGAAGGGTTACGGCAAGCGTGTAATGCTGGATGAGTATCTGCGCGGCGGCAGTGATGAGTCTGTTGCCGGTACGCCGATGAAGCGCGGCGGCATGGGCGTCAAGAGCCTTGCCGTCTCCGAGCGTACAGGTAAGGTTGCGGCCGCCAAGGTGGTTGACGAGGGCGACGACGTGCTCATGATCGCCTCCGATGGCAGCATTATAAGAATCCCCGCAAGCGATGTGAGCATCTACGGACGCTCCGCGGGCGGCATGCGCGTCATGCGCCTTGAGGAGGGTGCATCTGTCATCTCCCTTGCCCGTATGGCGGCGGAGAAAGAGGACGGCGAAGACAGCGCCGACGTTGAATAAAACCGGTTATCCGCCCCGAACCCAATTTGCCGGGTTTGGGGCGAATAAGAGAGGAAAAACATGAAACAGGTCACTATCTATACCGACGGAGCCTGCGCCGGCAATCCCGGTCCCGGCGGCTGGGGCGCCATACTGCGCTACGGTGAGGCGGAGAGGGAACTGTCCGGCGGTGCGGCGCAAACCACCAATAACCGCATGGAGCTGACGGCGGTTATCGAGGCGCTGCGTATTCTTAAAGAGCCGTGTTCCGTGACCCTGTTCAGTGACAGCACCTATGTAGTCAGCGCCATCGAAAAGGGATGGCTTGACAACTGGCAGAAAAAGAACTGGCGCACAAAGTCGGGCCCGGTAAAAAACCCCGACCTGTGGCAGGCGCTGCTTGTTGAGCTTTCGCGGCATGAGGTGCGCTTCGTCTGGGTCAAGGGGCACGCGGAAAACGAGTATAACAACCGCTGCGACCGGCTGGCCGTGGCAGAAAGCAAAAAGTATCTGTAAGCCCGCAGTGCCCACAGCAGACCAAGTCCTGCACTTTTCACTGTGGACAAAAACAGAATATCGTGTATAATGGTATTGTCGTATATTGCCGGACGGGCACGCTGCATGGCCCTGAAATACAGCCCATGCCGCCGGCTCGCCGTGGCCGTAATAGAACAAAAATTTCGAGAGGTAATGGTGATTATTATGAAAATTA
Source organism: Oscillospiraceae bacterium (assembly GCA_045605145.1). Lineage (GTDB taxonomy): Bacteria > Bacillota > Clostridia > Oscillospirales > Oscillospiraceae > CAMNAO01. Next base: position 4,085 of record JAZUPH010000008.1, read on the forward strand.
TGGTCGAAACTTCCGCACGTCATCTCCATGTAACTGACGAACATCTTGAGATCCTCTTCGGCAAGGGTGCTGTCCTTTCCAACAAGAAGAATCTTTCTCAGCCCGGACAGTATGCCACCAACGAAAAGGTTGAGGTCATTGGCCCCAAGGGTTCTCTGGTAATGTCCATCCTCGGCCCCACCCGTCCCGAGACTCAGGTCGAGGTCGCTCTGACCGACGCCCGCAAGCTGGGCATCAATGCTCCCGTTCGTGAGTCCGGCGATCTGGACGGCACTCCCGGCTGCACCCTGAAGGGTCCCGCAGGTGAGGTCGCCATTGAGAAGGGCGTCATCGCTGCCAAGCGCCACATCCACTTCAACGTTGAAGAAGCTGCCGAGGCCGGCGTAGTTGACAAGCAGGTCGTTTCCGTCAAGGTCGGCACCGAGGGTGGCCGCAGCCTGATTTTCGGTGATGTCATCGTCCGCGTCAGCCCCAAGTACGCAGCCGCAATGCACATCGACACCGATGAGTCCAACGCAGCCGGCCTGGCCGGCACCGTTGACGGTGAGATCATTGCCTGAGCATAAAAGATGATACATACAGTGCGTGCGGCCTTGTGCCGCACGCACTTTTTATCTCTGCCAGGGCGATCTGAAAATTGCCGCGGGAAATTTCAAATCCCGTATGGAAAAATGGCGCAAAATAGTTTATGATGTTATTATTCGGAAAATCGGGCGCACAGCCTGAGAAATAAGCCGCAGGCGCAGAATATCTGACCGGAAGAAGGCAGATTTTGCCGTGTGCGGATCCATTAAATATAATCAGTGAGGTATACAGCTATGAAAAAGTACGTATTTGGCGTAGACATCGGCGGAACAACCGTAAAGCTCGGCCTTTTCGACGGTGATGGCCTCCTGCTGGAAAAGTGGGAGATCAAGACCACCGCGGTGGAGGGAGACAACACTGCCATTCTTTCCGATGTTTATGCAGCCATCAAGGCCAAGATGCTGGAAAAGGGCATCGAAAACGGTGATGTGCTTGGTATCGGCATGGGCGTTCCCGGCCCCGTTCTGGCTGACGGTACTGTCAATCGCTGTGTCAATCTTAAGTGGGGCGTGTTCAATGTTGTCCAGACCATGCAGAGTATTTCCGGCTTTAAGGTAATGGCCGGAAATGATGCCAATGTTGCGGCCCTTGGTGAGCAGTTTAAGGGCGGCGGACAGGGCTATGACAATGTTATCATGACCACATTGGGCACCGGCGTTGGCAGCGGCATTATTGTCGGCGGCAAAATCATCCCCGGTGCGTTCGGCGCTGCCGGTGAGGTGGGCCATATGCATATGATCGACGGTGAGCCGGATGTCTGCGGCTGCGGCAAGACCGGCTGCCTTGAGCAGTACGTTTCCGCCAATGGCGTTGTCAGACTCGGAAATCGCGCCGTTGCGGCCAATGCAGCTTCCGACACTCCTCTTGAGACCAAGCTGGGCAGTGAGCTGGCCGTCAACTCCATCAACATTTTTGCCCAGGCACAGAAGGGCGATGCAGTTGCCGTGAAGATCGCGGAAGAGTATTTTGACATTCTCGGCAAGGCGCTTGCTTATATGTCCTGCGTCATTGACCCTGATGTTTTCGTTCTGGGCGGCGGCGTAAGCAATGTTGGCGCATATCTTGTGGAAGGTGCGACCAAGGCATTTAAGAAATACTGCTTCCACGCAAGCTCCAACGCCAAAATCATGGTTGCCAAACTGGGCAACGACGCCGGCATCTACGGCTGCTGCAAAATGATCCTCGGCTGATCTGTATCAGACAAGGCATAAACAGTACTTACATAAGGCGCCGCGGCAACTGCCGCAGCGCCTTCAAATGTCTGGACAAACGGATTAAAGTATAATATTATTTATACAACAATAAGCGAAAATACAGGCGGAAGGATCGGCAGACGGACGTGGCGAAACAAAGAAACGGTTTTCTGGACAAATATCTTGTGACTGACAGGAGCTTTTATACCAAGGCTTTGAGTCTGCTGATCCCGGTGGTGCTGCAAAACTGCATCAACCAGGGCGTAAACATGATGGACACCATCATGGTCGGCCGCCTTGGTGAGGTGGCCATATCCGCCTCCTCCCTTGCAAATCAGTATTATTCGATTTTCAATATTCTGTGTATGGGCATCAGTGCCGCCGGCCTTGTACTGGCCGCCCAGTATTGGGGAGCCGGCGATGTCAAAACCGTCCGCCGTGTGTTCGACCTTGTGCTGCAGATAACAATTATTGCCGGCACTGTTTTTGCGGTGGCAACAGCCCTGTTCCCCGGGCAGATAATGTCCATATACACAAATGACGCGGATGTAATTTCAGAAGGTGCGCGCTATCTCAGGCTGACGGCACTCATATTCCTGCCCCACGGCATAGCGGTGGTCATCACGAATGTTGTACGCGCCGTGGGCAACGCGAAACTGGGTCTGTATGTATCCATCGTTTCCTTTTTCTTCAACATCATCTGTAACTATGTGTTCATCTTCGGCAAGCTGGGATTCCCTGCAATGGGCGTAATGGGCGCGGCGCTTGGCACCCTGTGTGCAAGAGTTGTGGAGCTTATCGTATGCGCGGTGTATATGCTGCGCTATGAAAAAGACATGAAGTACCGCCCCACCGGCCTTATAAAGCTGCCGGGCAGAGAGCTTTTGAGAGAGTTTAAGCGCCTCGGCATGCCCGCCATTATCAGCGATTCCCTGCTGGCCCTTGCAAATACAGCCATGTCCGTCATCATCGGCCACATGGGCAAGGAAGTGGTCAGCGCATATGCCATCGTCACTGTTGTGGACAGACTGTGTACTGTTGCGGCCTCGGGTGTTGCCAGCGCCTCGGGCGTGATTGTGGGGCAGACCGTGGGTGAGGGGGACTTCCGCCGTGCCAGGAAAGAGGGTTTTACTTTCCTTTCTTTGAGCGCCGTTTTCGGTGTTCTGGCTGCCGTGCTGGTGCTTACGCTGGGCGTGTGGTCAATTGGCTTCTATGAAATTACCCCGACCACCTTTGCCATAACCGTCAGCATGATGCAGGCCAGCGCCATAGTGGTTTTCATTCAGTCACTGCAGACTACCCTGTCCAAGGGTATACTCCGCGGCGGTGGAGATACAAAATTCCTCATGGTGGCGGACATTGTCTTCCAGTGGTGCACCTCAGTACCCCTGGGGTACCTTGCCGGCATCGTTCTTGGTTGGCCGCCCTTTGTTGTGCTGCTTGTGCTGCGCATCGATTTTGTAATAAAGGCCGTCTGGCTCACCCTGCGGATGAGGGGCGACAAGTGGATCCACAAAGCGAAGAATATGTAATCAGATTATTCTACAATAACTTTCAGGAGGATACATATGACAGCAATAATTAACGGCCGTATACTCATCGGCACAGGAGAGGTTATCGAGAAGGGTACGGTCCTCTATGATGAGGGCAAAATCACAGCAGTCGGTGCGGATGTGGTCATCCCCGAAGAGGCCGAGATCATTGACGCCGCCGGCAAGACCGTAACTCCCGGCTTCATTGATGCCCATAGCCACATCAGCGTGTTTGGCAATCCCCAGACCCCCGGCACACAGGGCGACGGGAATGAGTCCACCGACCCCATCACCCCCTACCTGCGCGGCATAGACAGCTTTAACCCCTTTGATATTGCTGTCGGTATCGTCCGCTCCGCCGGATTTACCAGCTGCTACACCGGCCCTGGCAGCGCCAATGTCTGCGGCGGCACCGGTTTTGCTTTCAAGCTGCGGGACGCCGACAATGTGTTGGATATGGCGATCCCCGGCACCGAAATGATGAAATTCGCCCTTGGCGAGAACCCCAAGCGCGTCTACGGCGGCAACAAGAAAATGCCCCTTACCCGCATGGCTGTCGCTGCCCTGTGGCGTGAGACCCTCACCAAGGCAAAGACCTACTCCGATAAGCTGTTGGCCGCCGAGAACGGCGACGGCAAGATGCCCGACCCCGATTTCCGCCTTGCGGCGCTGGTGCCCGTTGTCCGCGGTGAGATGCGCGCCCGCATCCACTGCCACCGTGCCGATGATATCGTCACCGCCGTGCGTGTCAGTGAAGAGTTCGGCCTTAAATACTCCCTTGAGCATGTGACCGAGGGTTACAAGGTCAAGAGCTTCCTTAAAGAGCGCGACCCCGATATGGTCATCGGACCTCTCACCATGGGCATGTCCAAGCCCGAGATATGGTACTGCCGCCTCGACACCCCCGCGGTTATGGAGCAGGCCGGCTTCACCCGCTTCAGCATCATGGAGGACAGCTGGGCCGAGACCAAGTATCTGCCCATGCATATCGGCCTGTGCATTGCCCGCGGACTGAGCCGCGAAATGGCGCTCAAGTCCGTCACCCTCAACCCCGCCACCATGCTGGGCATCGGCGACCGCGTCGGTTCTCTGGAGGTAGGCAAGGACGCCGACATAGTCATCTGGTCCGGCGACCCCTTCTCCAACCTGACCCTGTGTGAGAAGACCATCGTCGACGGCAAGGTGTATGAAAACACCCCCTGGTGATCTGCCCAAGTCAGTAAATAAACGACACCCCACAACTGTGGGGTGTCGTTTTCTTATCGCCCGCAAAGGGTCATATTCAAAAGGTCGCAGAACACATTCCACCATGTCCTGCGCGCTACCGGGGAGGTGGTGACAAGGGGAATGACGGCAAGGGTAGTATCGCCGCTTTTCACTGTGGCGTGCCCCACTACCATACCTTCAGCCACGGGTGCGGTCAGCCCCTGTTCCATTTCGATTTCTGTCGTCGCGTTCTGAGCCTGCGCCTTGGTCACAAGAAGCTGCCCTGCGTCAGCCGCGGCGATGTTCACGCTGCTGTGCATGCCCATGGTTACCGGGATGGGAGACAGCTCTTGCTCGGGTGCGGCGTTTATAAGAGTGTAGTTGGCAAAGGCATAGCTGAGCATGGTTTTCGCGCTCTCAAAGCGGTCTGCGGAGGACTCACACTTGAGGACTACCGCGATGTACTCCACACCGTCCCTCAATGCGGTGGCGGCAAGGCAATACTGGGCACCTGCAGTGAAGCCGGTCTTAAGCCCGGTGGCCCCACTGTAGTAGTAGATCAGCTTGTTGGTGTTGCTCAGCCCGAACTGCCCGTCCCGGATGCTGTCCATCCAGATAGTGGTGTAGTCTTTTATCATTTCGTGGGAGATAAGCTCCCGGCTCATTATCGCGATATCCCGCGCCGTTGTCAGATGCCCCTCATCACCCGGGAGACCCGTGCAGTTGCAGAAATTTGTGTTTTCCATGCCCAGCTCCTGCGCCCGCTGGTTCATCAGCGCAACGAAAGCGCTCTCAGTCCCGGCAAGATGCTCTGCCATACACACAGACGCGTCATTGGCTGACGAGACTACAATGGATTTAAGAAGCTCACGCACCGACATCTGCTCACCTTCCTCAAGGAAGATCTGGCTGCCGCCCATGGCGGCTGCGGTAGCGGAGCAGGAGACCATGTCCTCCAGGGATATGGCACCACTCTCCACGGCCTCCACTATCAGCAGAATGGTCATCACCTTTGTCACACTGGCAGGCTCCGTGGGGGTGTCGGCATCCTTTTCAAATATGACCGCGCCCGTCTCTTTTTCCATCAGAATGGCGTAGGGCGCTTTAATGTCGCCCGTACTCAGCGCCGTGGGTATGGCATCGGCGTCCTCATCGAATATCGAGGCGTCCACACTTTCGTAGTCGTAGTCCACCCAATCAGTGTCGGCCATCGTGGGTACGGCATTGCCGGCGTCATTTTCCTCCTCCTGCCCGGCGCCATCTGACGAGTCCGCCAGGACAGGTGCAGCGATGCAGATAAGCAGAGCCGCGCATATAAGCACTGTAATCAGTTTTTTCACAACAGTCCCTCCCGTAAAACGTTTCTGCTTGAGGATATGCGTGTCCGGGCGGGTATAGAACAAGCTGTATAAATCATTAACGGCGTCCCGCCAAGGCAGGGCGCCGTTACTTAAGTAAAAGATATGGATTATTCTGCGGGGAACTCGTCAACAGGGACCTCGACGACAACAACGCTGTCGCGGATGATCTTCATCGCGCGGTCATTGAGCAGCTTCTCAATGATGCTCTCCTCGCCGCCCAGACGCTGTACCACCTCAGTGGTGGAAGTGTTGGAGGACTTGGCGCGGTTTGCGATGTACTTGTCCAGTTCCTGTCTGGTAAGCTGCAGGCCCTCTTTACGGATGACATAGTCAAGAAGGATGGAGGTACGAACCTGAAGCTCGCAGTTGGGACGAACCAGCTCCATGAAGTCCTGCATGGTCTTGCCCTCATCGGCAAGAGACTGCTCGGCGGTCTTCCCTTCGCTGGCTGCCACATAGCGCAGGGTGGCGATATGACGCTGCATGGAAACATCGATCATGGATTCGGGAACGGGGCAGGTGACCAGCGCGGCGATAGCCTTGTCAAGACGTTTGTTGAAGATAGTCTTGCTCTCGTTATCAAAAATCAGCTGTCCGTCTCTGCGCTTCTGTGCGCGCAGATCAGCGACGGTCTCACAGCCCTTGACATTTTCCTTTACATATTCGTCGGTGCATTCAAGCAGATCGCGTGCCCATACGCCCTTCAGGTGAACCTTCAGATCCAGAGTAAGGCCTCTGACGGCTTCACGGTGGAAATCCTCGGGCATGGTCAGAGTCAGCTCAAGATCATCGCCTGCAACGTGACCCACGATAGCCTCGTCAAGGCCGGTGAACAGCTGGCCGGAGCCGACGATCCAACGGCTCTTGTCGCTGTGGTCATAGTCAAAACGGCCGCCGTTGTGAGTGCCGGTGAAGCTCACCTCAACGATGTCGCCCATGCGCGCCTCACGGGGCACCTCATGAACATACAGGTGGTTGCGCATATACTTGGCGATAGCCTCGTCAACCTCTTCCTCGGTGACAGTTCTGACAGGCTTTTCAATCACAAGACCGCGGTACTCCACATCCTCAATTTTGGGATAATCATAGAAGGAGCACAGGGCGCAGAACTGCTCAAGGTCGGCAGCGACAACCTGAATGTTGGGCTGGGAAACGGGCATCCACTCGTTTTCCACACAGGCCTTCATAAACTCTTCATCAATAACAGAGTTCAGAGCGCGGTCAATAAGAGCCTTGCCGTAGGTTTTGTATGCCATGGCAAGGGGAGCTTTGCCTGCTCTGTAGCCCTGTACGGCCTTCTGCTTCTGCATGGCGTTGGACGCCTTCTGCAGGTAGACGGTCCACTCGTCCTTCTCGAGCCAGAGCTCAAAAACGACTCTTCCGTTGTTGGTGTTGACGTTGCGTAATTCCATTATTTCCTCCACACTTCACATTTGCGGAGAGAATTAACTCTCCGCAAACGGGTATTATTTCTTTTCGCTCTTTGCCTTCGCCTTGCGTGCGTCGGCCATCTCCACCTGAGCCATGGCGGAAGCCCAGCGGCTTTCTTTTTTCTTTTCCCCGTCTTCTCCGTCCTCATCCGGGTCTATACCCTGGGCGGCAAGACGCTTTGCGCGGCTCTTTTCCATCGCGGCGCAAATATGGATACTCAGCTCATACAGCAGGATCATGGGGCCGGCCACGAAGCACTGGCTGACCACATCCGGAGGGGTGATGATCGCGCCGATGACGAAGCACAGCACGATAACAATGCGGCGGCCGGATGCCATCATCTTGGATTTGATAAGGCCGATGCTGCCCAAAAGGGAAGCGACGACAGGCATCTCAAAGATGAGGCCGAAGCTCAAAAGCAGGGACACCACATAGCTGATGTAGTTCTTAAGGTCGATGGCGTGTTCAACGGCCTCGATCGTGTTGAGCCCCAGGAAAAATCTCAGCGAGAAGGGCAGCACGATGAAGTAGCAGAACACGGCGCCCACAGCAAAGCAAAGCAGACCGCCGATCATAACGGCAAGGAACTTTGCGTTCTCGCCCTTGGTGAGGCCGGGGCTGACGAACGAATGGATCTGCCAGACGATGACAGGCGCAGATACGACCAGTGCGACTATAAAGGAGACCTTTATGTACTGGGTCATCATCTCGGCCACGTCGGTCTGGATGTAGCGGTAATCCTCGTTGATGCCGATGACCATCTCCGTAAACTCGGGCGCGTAAATATACGCCACGACAAACGCCGCAAGGAACACCACCGCGATGATGGCGATACACTTTTTCAGCGCACCCAGGTGCTGGGTGAAGGTCATCTTCTGATCATTCTGAGGCATCTTTTTTACGGTATTTTCCCCCACTTGTACACCTCCTTAACATTGCGGGAGGCAAAGGGAATTACTCCTCGGTCTTCTCGGCGGGAGCCTCGACAGTGGCGGCGGGAGCGGCGGGCTTTTCTTCATCCTCAAGGCCCTCAGTGACACCCTTCTTGAAGCTGTTGATGGTCTTGCCGAAGGTCTGAGCCAGCTTGGGCAGGTGCTTGGGTCCAAAGATAACAAGGACGATAAGAAGGACAACGAGCAGTTCGGTGGTGCCGATACGGCCGATAACAGCGAGAGCGTTCAACATAGTGATATACCTCTTTCATTATAAGTAGTAGTTGTTTTTAATATTTTGTGGGGCACTCACGGCCCCGTATTGTCCGCGGTGTGGACAAGGTCACGTTTGAAGCACAGCCGCAGGGGCGTCAGCTTCAACGGCAGGGCCGGGGTTCTCGGCGGGGCTTGATTCATCATCGCCAGCGTCTTCAATGTCAGCATCAACGTGTGCTTCAGGCTCAGGGGCGGCTTCGGTTACATCGTCTGCGCCTTCGGGCTGCACTTCATCAAGCTCAGGCTCGGCCATCTCAAGCTCGGCAAATTCCAGCGCGGTTTCTTCAGGCTTAGTCTCGGTCGCCTTGGGCGCGGTGGGCTTTGACCAGTCGATGGGCTTCTGCAGCTCACGGGTAGCGGAGTTAAGTTCGTTTATGGACTTCTGCGTTGCCTGGGTCAGCTCTTCAAGGGGAGCAGCGATGTCTTTAAGCGGTTCCTGGAGTTCCTGGAGGGGTTCAACGACGGTCTCTCTCAAGTCATTGGTGATAGAGCCTATGTAAACCTTCAAGGTCCGCAATAACTTGCCGAGTTTTCTGGCATACAGCACGGTTCTTTCCGGGCCAAGCACAAAAAATAAGACAAGAAATATTACGATAAATTCCATGGTGCCTATTTTCATCTTCGTACCTTATCCTTTCTCCGACAAGGTGCCGGGTATTAGAGACATGTAGCATGATACCACGCATAACGACAATAATCAAGAGTTTGTTTCTGCAATCTACTGGAAAACAGCCGTTTTCTCTTGTTAGCTTTTAATCATTATGCTATAATAGCCCAGTATCCGCGGCCCGGGCCGCCGATGCCTCTGCAGTGCTCCGTGACAGGACCTGCACAGATAAAATTTACATACCCGGCCTTATGGAGGATAACGATGGAAACCATAGTTCAAATGCTCGCCGGAAGATATGTAATCAATGCCATCCCTACATATCTTGCCATGCGCTGCTCCGCGCGCAAGACCAACGGGGACGAATGCCAGATTTGCGCGGATGTATGCCCGCAGGATATCTATCCTGCTGGAAAGCGCAAGCGCCCCGACTGGACCCAGTGCTTAAAATGCGGCATCTGCGCCGCCAACTGCCCCGACCGCTGTATTACGCCCCCTGCCGCAAGGGTGGATAATTTCCTTATGGCCGTGTCGAAAGGCGGCGATATGGGCATTGCCTGTGCCGAGGATGATACGGTGCTGCCCCTGACCGTAAGCTGCCTTGCCGCCGTCAGCTGGGAACAGATGGCGTATGCCGCCATCAACAAGGGCCTGATTCTTTCCCTCAAGGCCTGCGGCAGTTGTGAGCGCGAGGGCTTTAAAGAGGTCATTAACCAGAATCTGGAGAAGCTGCGCTTTTTCCTGGGCGATGAGATGTTTGAAAAGCGCGTGCGCATTCTGCGCGAGGGCGACGAATATGTTCCGGTCGACACCGGAATGAGCCGCCGCGAACTGTTCACCTTCTTTAAGAGCCTGCCCCTTGACAAGGCAATGCGCATAATGCCCGACATTCCGGACACAAAGGACAGCGGCCTTTTCTACCGCGCCATGCTCAAGGAAGAGATCCAGCGCAGTTCCGAAAAGCTTGAGCCTAAAGATCGCCCCAAGTACCGCGTTAAGCTGCCTGTATTCACTGACAACTGCTTCAACTGCGGCACCTGTGTGCGCGGCTGTCCCCAGAAGGCGCTGAAGATCGTCCAGAACGGCGACAGTCTGATCGTGGCGGTTGAGGGCTGGCGCTGCACCGGCTGCGGCATCTGCATGCGCCTGTGTAAGGATGAGGGCATCTCCGGCATGGGCACAATGAAGGTGTCGACACTGGATCGTGTGGCAATCAAGAAGATCCCGGTCTTTGCCTGTGAGGATTGCGGCAAGCCGCGCTCCAGACACAGTGAAGACGGCCTGTGCCGAAGCTGTGCCGCCAGAAGGCGCACAGCCAAGATCAGGGAAGAGCGCATGGCAAAAACTGCTGCCCAGCGCGCCGAGAGAGAGGCAAAACAAGCCGCTGAAGCGGCCGCAAAGGCAGCCGCGGAAGCGGAACAGGCCGCAGCAGCGGCAGAAAGCGCAGCGGCTGTGGAATAATGCCCGGCTGCGATACTTGGACAAAACAGAAGACCCGGGGTGCCATCGGCACCCCGGGTTAATTTTAACTTTGATGCGTATTATACGACGACTGCCAGAACACTGAAGGTGACAGAGTCAACATTGTTTGTGAATACGATCTCACATACTCCGGGAGCAAGACCGGTGACCAGAATGGGGCACATATTGTCGGTAAAGCCCTGGCCTTCACAGGTTACATAGTTGCTGTCCCACTCATAGTAGATGCTGCCGGTGCGGCCGAAATATGCGAAAATGTAAGCAGACCCGCCTACGGGAACCACCACCACATTGTTGTAGGTGAAGAAGTAATCATCCTCAAAGTAGTCGTATACTTCGTCGGAATACATATAGGCGTGTACGGTATTATAGATGTCCACAGAAACCTCGGCAGAAGAGAGAGCCGACTCCAGATCCAGAACATAAGCGGACAGCTCATCAATGGTGCCCTCTTTGTCGGCGACCTGAGACTCAAGATCTGCTATTCTGTCGGCAGAGCCTGCGTGCTCAGTCTCAAGTGCGTTGTACTCTTCTGTCAGGGTGGAGAAATCACTCTCCAGATTGGTGAGCGCGGTCTTCTGTGCGCTGACCTCATCTTCAAGGCTTGCGTTCTCTTCGGCAAGAGCCGCGTTATCCTCTGCAGCGGCATCCAGCTGAGCGGTCAGCTCCTGTCCTGCAAGGAACTGCCACACTGCCACACCGGCAAAAGCGATAGCGACCACTGCCAGAATGATGGCAACAACAGGTGAACCTTTTCCTTTTTTCTTCTTTGGAGCCTCAGGCTCGGCAACAACATACTGCTCCTGCACGGGCGCGGCATACTGAGCTGCGGCGGGCTGGTAGGCATAAGCCTGCGGAGCCTCTGCGGTCAGGGTGTTGCCGCAGAACGGGCAGAATGTTGAGTTGTCGGGCAAATTGTTCCCGCATCTGTTACATATCATGGTTATTATCCCCCTTATATCGCGGCTGTAGGAAGCCGCATCCTCATACAATTAATATAGCACAAGCTGTTGACCGTTGCTACATAAATTCGATAATTTTTTGCAAAATTTTGCAGCGGTCCCATTGCGTATCCTTTTCAGACGGACAAACTTATGGTGTGCGGCTGAGATTACTTCTTTCCGAAAAGGCCGCCCAGTTTGCCAGCTATCTCGCCCAGATCATCCAGCTTGATCTTGGCTTTGACACCTTCAATGATCTTGTTGATCTGATCGTCGGGCAGGTCAATACCCAGTACGCCCTCAACGGCTTTCACGGGGTCGTTCTGAAACTTTTTGGCAAAATCCTTATCGCTTTTTACCTTGTTAACCAGCTCTTCGATTTTAGCTTTAATGTCCATTACCGTATCTCCTTGTAGTATTGCGGCTTAAAACCGCGGATTATGTAGGGATTATCGCACACATGGCGCCGGATGTCAAACTAAACCGATGAAGAACACAGACTTGATTCGCTTTGGCGGTCTGGTATAATAATTGTATGTCAGATGCGGCCCGCGGATTCTGCCGGGCCATTGCCTTGTTAAGGAGAAGAGTGTATGACCAGTCAGAAAATTCGCGCCATTGCGCCTGAACAGGATCCCTTGCGTATGGGTATGGGCTGGCAGGTGGAGGATCTGTCCAAGCCGCAGATTATGATCGAAAGCACCTTCGGGGACAGCCACCCGGGCAGCGCCCACCTTCTTGAGCTGGTAGAAGAGGCAGTCAAGGGTGCCGCCGACGGCGGCGGCAAGGCTGCGCGCTATTTTACCACCGATATATGTGACGGCATGGCCCAGGGGCATGACGGCATAAATTATTCTCTTGCCAGCCGGGATATGATCGCGAATATGATCGAAATACACGCCTGTGCAACACCCTTTGACGGTGCGGTATTCGTCTCAAGCTGCGACAAAGGCGTTCCTGCACACCTAATGGGTATCGGTAGGGTGAATATTCCGTCAATACTTGTGACCGGCGGCGTCATGGATGCGGGCCCCGACCTGTTCACCCTGGAGCAGATCGGCATTTATTCCGCCAAATGCGCCAGAGGAGAGATAAGCCGGGAGCAGCTCACATGGTACAAACAGCACGCCTGCCCATCCTGCGGCGCCTGCTCGTTTATGGGCACCGCCTCCACTATGCAGGTTATGGGGGAAGCGCTTGGCCTTATGCTCCCGGGAACAGCACTTATGCCCGCAACCTGCCAGGATCTAAAGGCGGCGGCGCGCCGCGCGGGTCAGCAGGTGATAAAGCTTGCGGCCCTCGGGCTGAAGCCCCGGGATATAGTCACCAGGGAATCTTTTGAAAATGCCGTCATGGTGCACGCCGCCATCTCCGGCTCCACCAACTCTCTGCTGCACATACCGGCCATTGCCCACGAGTTCGGCCTGGAATTTGACGCGGAAATGTTCGACCGCCTGCACCGCGGCGCACACTATCTGCTGGATATACGCCCTGCCGGTCGCTGGCCCGCCCAGTATTTCTATTATGCCGGCGGCGTGCCGCGGATAATGGAAGAGCTTCGCCCGATCCTCCATATTGACGCGATGACAGTTACCGGCAAAACCTTGGGTGAGAATCTGGATGAGCTGAAAGCATCGGGGTATTTTGACCGCTGCGAGGAATACTGTGCCTCTGTCGGGCTTACATGGCAGGACATTATCCGACCCTTTGACAAGGCCATAGGTACTGACGGTGCGGTCGCCATACTGCGGGGCAATCTTGCGCCCGACGGCTCGGTGATTAAGCACACGGCCTGCCCCAGGGAGATGTTTACCGCCACCCTGAATGCCCGCCCATTCGACAGCGAGGAAGAGGCGCTTGCCGCCGTACTGTGCCATGATGTCCGTCCGGGTGACGCGGTGATTATCCGCTATGAGGGACCGAAGGGCTCGGGAATGCCGGAGATGTTCTACACATCTGAGGCCATATCTTCCGATAAAGAGCTTGGCCGCTCCGTCGCCCTTATCACCGACGGCCGTTTTTCCGGTGCGTCCACGGGTCCGTCTATAGGCCACGTCTCCCCCGAAGCGGCGGAGGGCGGCCCCATCGCACTTGTGGAAGAGGGGGATCTTATACATATCGACATCCACGCGCGAAGGCTGGAGATAGTGGGCGTTAAGGGTGAGACAAAGACGCCGGCAGAAATGGAGGAGATACTTGCAGACAGACTGGAGCGCTGGCAGCCCAGACCGGTAAAATACCCCTCCGGCGTTTTGAACATTTTCTCCCGCCATGCCGTTTCTCCCATGCGCGGCGGTTTCATGGAGTGACCGCGCCTTATAAGTGCAAACACCCCCTCGGAGCATTAGCGCTCTGAGGGGGTGATGTTTTTGCCGGTTAGCCGGTTATGTAGTCAAAGCTGTCCGCCGAGGGTACGAAGTGTACCGGGGCCGCGTTGTCGATGAGCCTGGGCAGCCATTCCTCCGCCATCCAGCGCATGCCGGGTTCTTCAAAATTGAAGTGGCCCATCTCCAGGATGGCGCGGCTGCGGCCCAGGGATACGCTGTCGCGCACATAGGAGGACAGGGTCCAGTCGATAATCTCAAGAGGGATGAAAACATCTGCATCCAGCTCGTCCATGCGGCGCAGCAGCTCGGCATCGTTGCGGCCCTGAACGTGTTCGCAGATGAATACGCGGCGAACCTTGGTGTTCACGTCGCCCAGGATACGCACTCCGTTCAGGCCAACCTTGTCCATAAGGAAGCTGCACAGCTGGGGCACGGTGGTCTCGGGAATCTCATACAGCAGAGGCTTCTTGTCTGAGCCCACCACATACTCGTCCCAACCGAAGACCTTCATAATGCCGTAGTAAATGTAGTCGATCTTTTTACGCTGGTCGATGGGTGTGCGGGGGCCTTCGCCGTGCATATGGTCATGGTTGCGCCAGACGGTGATGCCCAGCTCGTCAAGCAGTTTTTTCTTCTCGTCGACCTGCGCGATGCCGACAAGGTTCTCGTCCTTGTCGGAGCCGTCGTAGAAAATGTTTTCATGTACGATGACGAGATTTGCGCCCAGTTCGGAGGCGCGGCGCATTACGTCGATGGTGCCGTTGCAGGTGACGGCGATGCCGGTGCACTCTCTGTCTGTGTCGCCCCACAGCACCCGGTCAAAGGGGTAGAATGGGTCATCGTTGCCGTGGAAATTGCAAATGCTGTCGATGATCTGTGAAATTTTCATTATATTCTCCTTTCGCGGTGTGGCCGCGTTTAATTACGACTCAGCACTTGGGCGCTTTTTATCCACACCCGCCTGCGGCCATCGTCCGCGCCATGAGCGCATTGCGCCGGCGCGCCCGTCAAGCTGGGTCAAAAGCTCAATGAAGCCGGGGTGATAATCCACAAGGCGGCCGTCATTGAGCATGGTCATAACCTCGTCCACATCTGCCCAGCGGGCGTCCATCACCTCACCCGGTTGGAGGCGCAGCTGTTCAACTGGCACATCCGCGTGGACAACATACCAGTCGCCGAAGCAGTTCTCCAAAGTAACCGTCATGCGGGGAGCTGTGGCGGCAAAGTCCAGCTCAAGCCCCAACTCTTCAAATAGTTCACGCCGTGCTGCCTGAGTGCTTGTTTCGCCGGCAAGTGCGCTGCCGGCAGCGGCGGCAATATCCCACACGCCGGGCCAGTCCTTCTTTTCCGTGGCACGGCGCTGAACAAACAGCTGCCCTAGGCTGTTTATCAGCACAATGTGGACAGAGATGTGGTACTCTCCGGGCCGCAGCGCATCCACACCCCGGCGGACGCAGCGACCTGTGGGTGCTCTGTCTGCGGTATAAACATCCCAAAGCTCCATAATTGACCCTTTCACGGATGAACAAATGTAATCTGTACTGTGGAGATATTATACCCCCAAAAAAGCCGCACTGGCAAGGCTGAATTGCCGGATTTTAATTCGTGTCTTGCAAAGTGCGGCAGACTGTGGTATCATACACTGTGATTTTAAGATATATTATTAATTGCGAGGGGTTTTATGGCAAAGAACAAAACAATGGTCAACGACCTTACACAGGGCAGCGTAGCGAAAAAGCTGCTTGTGTTTTCTTTCCCGCTAATGTTGTCCAACCTGCTGCAGATTATCTATGGCATGGTGGATATGGTGGTTGTGGGGCAGTATGTGGGCAGTGCCGGGCTTTCGGCGGTTTCCAACGGCGCCGATATTATGAGCCTTGCCACCATGCTGTGTATGGGCTTCACTTCCGCGGGGCAGGTTATCATTTCCCAATATGTGGGCAAAGGAGAGCTTAAGGGTATTAACCGCGCCATCGGCACGATGTTCACACTCATGGCGATGCTTTCCATTGGCAGCACTTTCGTTGGCTTTGCAATTGCCGGATGGATGCTGGATGTTCTTAATGTACCGCCGGAGGCTGCGGAGCAGGCGCTGGCCTACAGCAGGATCTGTTTTGGCGGCATGGTTTTCATCATCGGCTACAACATGGTCTCCGCCATTCTGCGCGGTATGGGCGATTCCACCCGTCCGTTCATTTTCGTGGCTATTGCGGCGATACTGAACCTGCTGTTCGATCTTATTTTTGTTGCCGGCCTGCAGATGGGTGCCGCCGGAGCTGCCTGGGCCACGGTTCTCGGGCAGGCATTCAGCTTTGTGGCGTCGCTGATATATCTTTATATCAAACGCGATTCCTTTGGCTTCGACTTCAAACTCAGAAGCTTTATACCGGACATAAAGATCATGCTGTCTATGATAAAGCTGGGCGTCCCGATGGCGCTGTCCCACTCTGCCATCGCCCTGTCCAGACTGTTTGTCAACTCCTTCCTCAACTCCTACGGCGTGGCGGTATCTGCGGTCAACGGCGTGGGCAACAAGATAGGCCATATCAATACCGTGGTTACCGGCGCGCTGGGTACCGCCTGTGTTGCCATGGTGGGGCAGAACTTTGGCGCAGGCAATCATGCCCGCGTGAAGAAGACCATCTACACCTCCCTTGCCTGCAGTCTTACATTTACCATCCCCATTGCCCTTATTGTGCTTGCCTTCCCCGAGGCGGTGTTCTCCATCTTCAACTCCGATCCCGAGGTGCTTGCCTGGGCACCCACTTATGCCTGGGTGGCACTGGTGCAGTTTATTTCCGCCCCGCTCAGAAACTCGCTCAACGGCATCATAAACGGCACCGGCAATGCAAAGCTGGGCCTCATCTCCGGCATACTGGACGGCGTTGTGGCCAGAGCGGGTCTTGCCTATCTCATGGGCGTTGTGCTGGATATGGGCATCATCGGTTTCTGGATGGGCGGCGCGCTGGCAGGCTTCGTCCCGTTTTTGGTGGGCGGCGTCTATTTCTGGTCCGGAAGCTGGACCCGCCGCAAGGCGCTTGTGGATTGAGCGCGTTTCATAAATTGAAGCGATTTACGCGGCGCCTTCCTGAATGTGGGTGCCGCGGTTTTTTTATCCGGCGGTATTGGGCAAAAATCGAAGATTATTTGTTGCATTTAGCCGCTGTATCGGCTATAATTAGCTACGATATATCTCATCGGGAGGCATTTATATGAACGAAAATGTAGCCGACAGCGCAGTTGCTGAGGCTTATAAAGCCGCAAAAAAGAACAACCGCTCCAATCTGATATTTTTTGCAATCATTGTTGTTGCAGTGTTCCTTTTCAGCATGACAAACGGATCCGGTTCGGTTGTTGCTGAGTGTGACGATCAGCTTCTGGGTGTTGCGGCGGATCAGGAAAACAGCGCATTCATTTATTTTACTGATATGATCAGCGTTGAATACAGAGAGTCCTTTGATTTCGGCACCAAGATCGAGGGCCTTGATGAAGAGAATGTCAACGTTGGCTATTACGAGAATGAGGAATTCGGTCGCTACCAGTCCCTGTGCTACGCCAATGTGGAAGAGGTCGTCGTTGTCAAGCATACTGACGGCGTCCTCGTTTTCAACTGTAAAAGCACCAAGCTGACGGAAGAGCGCTATGAGGTCATCATGGAAAAGCTGGGGTTGGAGCCTTAAAAACACAGCCCGCTGAAGCAGATTACAAACAAAAATCCCCACTTTAAAGTGGGGATTTTCTTTTGTTTGTTATTATCATTATCTCACGCGGACGATGCAGGTGGCGGTTACGCCCTCCACCGTGACGGTCAGATAGGCGGTGCCGGTGCCCATGCCGGTGATCTTGCCGGACTGCAGTACCACGAGAACGCTGGTGTTGGACGATGCCCAAACCGCGGTGCCAGCCACATCCAGCATCTTGCTCTCCGGAACCACGGAGTAGGACAGCTCATAAGACTGGCCAAGCGGTACACTGATGTCGTAGTCGATGGTGTCGTCGTTGCCGATGTAGGCGCTGAGCTCTTCACCGCGGGCGTTGAGCATTTTTACAGATTCGATTGGTATCTCCACGGTGGAACCGGCCTCGGGAACGGCGGGCTCGTCTTCTCCTTCTCCTTCTCCCTCGCCCTCGGTCTCGGCTTCCGCTTCTGCCTGGGCGTCCTTCTCGGCCTGTATCTCATCGGCCTCTTTGATTATGGAGTCAATGTCCTTTTCCAGTGAGGCGTCGTTCTCCAGCTCAGCCTCCAGGCTGACCTGCTTATCCAGCTCGTTCTGCGTTTTTCTCGCATCGGCCACCAGCGTGATAACGCCGATTGCCAGCACCAGCATCAGCGCGGCACCTACCACCGTCTTCCATGTGGCGTTGTCCGATTCGGCAGCTTTTCTGCTGCGGCGGCGCTTGTATGTGCCGCAGTAAGGGCATCTGCCGCGCAGTACTGAATAGCGCCTGTCACAGCGGCCGCATTTTACATCAGGTATAAATCCCATAATATCCAATCCTTTCGCACCCCTGCAAGCAGGGATAAAGATTAATGCATATTCCACACTATTCTACATCATTTGCACGCACCAGTCAACGGCATGTTGACCTGTGTACGGCAGATAAAAAACCATTTGACCGCACCGGCGCGGAAAAATGTGCGATTATTGTGCTGTTTATCCGTTGCTAAACGGCAATTTTTGCTGTATTGTATTATTGGTAGTGTCGCTTTGACGAAACAGTGCGGCAATTTGTTCCGCGCAGACTATTGAACGGAGATTGACTATGACTGACTTGGTAAAAGATTTCGGCTGCATGGTGTTTAACGATGCCGCCATGCGCGAATACCTGCCGGAAGAGACATATCGCCGCCTTAAAATGACTATAGACGAGGGCGAGCCGCTTGATACCTCCCTTGCCAACAGTGTGGCTGAAGGGATGAAGTGCTGGGCGACCCAACGCGGCGCCACCCATTATACTCACTGGTTCCAGCCGCTTACCGGCGTGACCGCTGAGAAGCATGACAGCTTCCTCACCTCCGCACCCGGCGGTGAGGCGATACTCACCTTCTCCGGCAAGGCACTTATAAAGGGAGAGTCCGATGCGTCCAGCTTCCCGTCCGGCGGCCTGCGCGCCACATTTGAGGCCCGCGGCTACACCGCGTGGGACCCCACCAGCTACGCATTTATTAAAGAGAATACTCTGTGCATTCCCACCGCCTTCTGCTCCTACGGCGGCGAGGCGCTGGATAAGAAAACACCCCTGCTGCGCTCAATGAAGGCCGTTGAAAAACAGGCCAAGCGCCTTCTAAAGCTGTTCGGCACACCCGCAAACCGGGTCTATCCCACTGCCGGCGCGGAGCAGGAGTACTTCCTTATAAAGCGGGAGCATTATACTGCCCGCCGTGACCTGCTGTTCACCGGGCGCACCCTTTACGGCGCTATGCCGCCCAAAGGGCAGGAACTGGATGATTTCTACTATGGCGCGCTGGAGACGCAGGTGTCCGACTATATGAAGGATCTCAACCGCGAGTTGTGGAAACTGGGCATCCTTGCCAAGACCGAGCATAATGAGGCTGCACCCGCCCAGCATGAGCTGGCGCCCATGTTCAGCTCCGTCAATGTGGCCTGCGACCAGAACCAGCTGATGATGGAGATCATGACCAAGGTGGCAGAGAAACACGGGCTGACCTGTCTGCTGCATGAAAAGCCCTTCGATGGCGTCAACGGCAGCGGCAAGCATGTAAACTGGTCCCTTGGCACCGATACGGGCATCAATCTTCTCGACCCGGGCAAAACCCCCTCTGACAACGCCCAGTTCCTTGCCTTCTTCTGCGCGGTGATCTGCGCCGTTGATGAATATCAGGAGCTGCTTCGCATCAGCGCGGCCTACTGCGGCAACGACCTGCGCCTCGGCGCGAATGAAGCGCCGCCGGCCATCATTTCGGTCTTCGTGGGTGATGAGCTGGATGCGATACTCAAGGCCATTGAGCGGGGCAAGCACTACAATCAGGTGGAAAATGCCGAGCTGAGGATCGGCGTGGACACCCTGCCCCCCATTCCCAAGGATTCCACCGACCGCAACCGCACGGCGACCTTTGCCTTCACCGGAAACCGGTTTGAGTTCCGTATGCCCGGTTCATCCTCTTCCGTGTCTGACGCCTGTACCATGCTCAACACCATCGTGGCCGAGAGTATCAGCCGCTTTGCCGATGAGCTTGAGGGTGCCGAGGATTTCCAGACGGCTCTTAACCAGCTTTTGAAGCGGGAGATGAAAAAACGCCGCCGCATAATCTTCAACGGCAATGGCTACGCGCCCCAGTGGGCGGATGAGGCTGCCGGACGCAGCCTTTCCATCCTGCGCACTACGGCGGATGCCGTGCCCCACCTGATGGATGAGAAGAATGTGGCCGTCATGGCAAAGCAGGGGATTTATACCAAAACTGAGCTTGCGGCCAACTGCTCCATCCTGCTGGATGCCTACTGCAAGAAGCTGAGGATCGAGGCGCTGACCATGCTGGACATGGCCCGCCGTGATATTCTGCCCACCGCCATTGCCGCCCAGGAGAAGCTGGCTGCCGCGATCAATGCCAAGACCGCCGCCTGCCCCGGCATCTCCGTGCGCACAGAGAGCGGCCTTATGATGCGCATCTGCGCTTTGACCGAGGCGATTTCCGATGCGGTGGATGAGCTGGCACGCGTCACCGCGGACGCAAAGTGCGCCGATGATTTCCGCGACAGCGTGATCCCGGCCATGAACGCGCTGCGCCGCGCTGCCGATGAGCTGGAATGTGTTGTTGCCGCACGGGATTGGCCATTCCCCACATACGCTAACCTGCTTTACAGATACTGACAGACAGTGCGGATAGAAATATGATTGGTGTTCTTGTAAATACAGCCACGGTCATCTGCGGCAGCCT
The DNA here is from genome assembly GCA_045605145.1 of Oscillospiraceae bacterium. Lineage (GTDB taxonomy): Bacteria > Bacillota > Clostridia > Oscillospirales > Oscillospiraceae > CAMNAO01. The sequence continues at coordinate 24,853 of JAZUPH010000008.1, forward strand.
TATCGGCCTTGTGTTCAAAAAAGGTCTTGGAGAAAAGTTCAGTGCAGCGGTGATGACCGCTCTGGGGCTTTTTACAATCTATATCGGCGTTGACGGAGCGCTGGCGGGACAGGATCCCTTGGTGGTGCTCATCAGTGCTGTTTTGGGTGTTGCCATCGGCACTGCTGTGGATATCGACTGCCTTATCTTCCGTGCCGGTGAAAAGCTGGCGGGGAAAGACGGCGGCAGCGGCTTTGCGCAGGGATTTATGACCGGCTCCTTGCTGTTCTGTGTGGGCGCAATGACGGTTGTAGGCTCCCTCCAATCCGGCTTGAGCGGCGATAACAGCCTTATTTTCACCAAATCTGCCATGGACTTCATATCGTCCATGATGCTGGCGGCAAGCCTTGGCGTGGGCGTTCTGTTTGCCGCGGGATTTGTACTCGTGTTTCAGGGCGGACTGGTGCTCCTTGCCGGTGCGCTGGCGCCGGTACTGACGGAGGCGGCGATAGCTGACCTGAGCTGTGTTGGCTCGCTGTTCATCATTGCTCTGGGGCTCAACCTCATCGGAGTGACGAAGATAAAGGTAGCCAACGGCCTTCCGGCGGTGCTGATAACGCCCGTTGTTTTGTGGATCTGGCAGTCCATTGCGGCTATGCTGTAAATTTCAAATTAAAAACCGCCGCATCCTTTCGGGATGAGGCGGTTCTTCTGTATAATGGTAAATTTTTGGCATCAGACAGGGAAATCCACACTAATGGTCGTGCCTCTGCCCGGGGTACTCTTCAGGTCGATCCGCGCGTTATGCAGCATGGCACCGTGCTTTACGATGGAAAGGCCCAGACCCGTGCCGCCCACGGACTTTGAACGGCTTTTGTCCACGCGGTAGAAGCGCTCAAATATGCGGCTTTGATACTCCGGGGCAATGCCGATGCCGCTGTCGGAAACGGTCAGGCGCACACTGCCCTGCCCTTTGCTGATGCTGACGCTGACGCTCCCCTCCGGACGATTGTACTTTATGGCGTTGTCGCACAGGTTGCGGATAACGGTGGCCAGTATTCCCGGCACGCCGTTAATTACAGCCGGCTCGCCCTCAACCGTGATGGAGATGCCTGCCGCATCTGCCTGCGGCTGAAGCTCTGCAACCACCGCGTTGGCTGCCGAGAACAGATCGACCGGCTCAAACTGCTCCTGTCCGGGCCCTTCATCCAGCCGTGACAGGCGGATGATGTCCTCTACCAGCAGTATCATCCGCTGCGCCTCGGTATATATCTTGCCGGCGAAGCGATTGGTGTCCCCGGGTTTTACAAGTCCGTTTGCCATTAGCTCAGCATAGCCGGATATGGATTGCAGCGGGGTCTTCAGCTCGTGTGATACGTTTGCACTGAACTCGCGCCGCATTTGCTCCGCCTGCTGTTTTTCGGTTACATCAAAAAGCAGTACCGCCACACCGGACAGCTCTCCGTCTGTTACTATGGGGCTGACGTCAACCTGATACTGCGCGCCCTCCATAGTCAGCAGTGCTTCTCCCCTTGTGCCCGAAAGCGCGCGCTGCACTGCGGACAAGGTGTCCTCATCGTCGCATATGGTGCCAAGGCTGCCGCCGATACAGTGGCGGCCGGCGTCGAAAAGGGTCAAGGCGGTTTCGTTAATGCTCAGTATCCTGCCGTCTGTACCGAGGAGTATAAGTCCTTCCGCCATGCTCCCTGTGACGGCTTCAAACTCTCTGCGCCTGCGCTGCAGCCGTTCAGCCTGGTCTTTAAGCTGTGTTTGCTGGGTATCGATGCGCTGCAGCAGAGGGAGAATTTCATCGTAGTCGTCATTTGACATGGGCAGATCCAGATCCAGTGAATTGAGCGGCCGTACGATCTGCTTTGTAAGGTGCGAGGCCAGAAGCAGACACAGAATGACCGCCACCGCAACGATCATCAGCAGGGGGATGAGCATGTTAAGCATCAGATTCAGCGGCCCGCGCTGACGAATGGAGAGGCGTATGACCGAGCCGTCTGGCAGCCTTTTTGCGGAGTAATACTGCTGCTCCATCAGTGTGGCGGAGTAGCGGCTGCTCTCTCCGCTGCCGGTGGCCAGGGCTTCCTGTATCTCTTCGCGCTCAAGGTGGTTTTCCATGGCGGCGGTGTCGGCATCGGTGTCATAGAGGACCTGCCCATCTTCACTTATCAGCGTGGCGCGGTACTCGTCCCAGTGGAAATATTCAATAAACGCGGCACCCTGGGCGGTAATGCCCTGTGCTACAAGCTCCGTCTGTTGGGAAAGCTGCTTCTGCTGTTCAGCCGAAAAATTGTTGTACAGCATTCCCACGATCAGGATCAGGGATGCCAGAAATACGGTCAGTGCCGCAAGGCAAATTGAGCGGAAAATCCTTTTCTTCATATACTGCTGTCCAATCTGTAGCCGACTCCGCGCACGGTCTGGATGCAGCTGCCTGCACGGCCCAGCTTTGTACGCAGTGTGGCGATGTGCACATCCACGGTGCGGGTTTCGCCAATGTGGTCAATGCCCCACACAATACTTAAAAGCCTGTCGCGGGTGAACACCTGTCCGGGATTCTCCATAAACAGCTGCAGCAGCTCAAACTCCTTCAGCGTAAGCTGCACAGGCTCCCCGGCGACACTCACAAGATGGGCGCCCTTGTCCAGCCGAAGCTGGGACACTGCAAGTATGCCGCTATCTGCCGCCGGTGCGCCGCGGCGCAGTACGGCGCGCACTCTTGCCACCATCTCCATCATGCCGAAGGGCTTGGACAGATAGTCGTCTGCGCCCAGGTCAAGGCCGATCACCCGATCGTATTCCGAGCCTTTGGCGGTGGCCATTATCACGGGAATTGACGCCGTGTGGGGGGCTGCGCGAAGGCGCTTGAGAATTGAGATTCCATCCTCACCGGGGAGCATGATGTCCAGCATAATAAGCTGCGGACGGTTTTTCTCAATTTCGGCAAACAGTTCTGTGCCCGTTTCAAAGCCGCGGGCATCAAAACCCGCCGCGTTCAGGGTGTACAGCATTAGATCGCGAATGCTGGCATCGTCTTCAACACAAAATATCATGGCATTTTCCTCTGTCTTTATGGGTAACAATCATTCTTACACAAGTAAAGAATACAACAATCTCCTGCCTGTTAACAGAGCAGAAAGGTAAAATGTAAGTAAAATTTTCAATAATTTAAGGGGCGATATGACCATCGCCCCTTTTTTGTGCTTATATTATGCCCCGCGCTTCAAGATAATAGCGTTTCTCACGGGCAGAGCCGATGGAAAAACACTTGCGCGGGAAGATTCGCCCGCTGTCCGCCGCCGCAAACAGCTCACTGCGGTCAAGATTGGGCATAATGATGCCCAGACTGCCCGGCTGATGGGCAAGCTCGGCAGTCTCGTCCTCGCCGTGTATGTAGTCGATTTCGGCGCCGTTGTCGGCGGCATATTCATCCAGCAGCTGCTGCACTGCCGCGGTAACAGAGCCGCTGTCGGTAAAGGCGGTGCTGACACTACAGCGGTTATCGCCATAAATCAGTTCCAGCGCAATGCCGTCCCCGCCACCAAGCCGGGTTTGAATTCCCTCGGCCAGGACACGCGGATCGCAGGAGAAAACAATGCGGTGGATTGGGTGGAAGGCAATCGCCTCATCCCACAGGCCGCACACCTCTGCAAGGCAGTAGCGGGCGGGATGCACCGCCGCCTCTTCCTCGGTAAGAGTGGGTTTGAGATTCAGCCAGTGGCTGCGCGCCGCGGCAAGAGAGTGGTTGCCGTCACCGATTATCAGTTTTGCACCGCTGCGGTCAGGGATAAAGTATTCGGAAACGGCCTGCGCCAGTTCGCCGGTAACCGCTCTGCCGCAAATGTGCCCGCCGCCCAGCATAAGATCAAAATCATACACCACCGGCAGCGCGTCCCTGACGGATTCCAGCAGACGGAAGGCTCCGTCATCGTCTTCCCGCGCCAGAAGCATTATGTGAGGAAGCTCAATGGCGGCCCTTTCCCGCACTGCCATGCGGGCGGGCAGGCGGGCGATGATCGTCTCTTCCGTGGCACGCACGGCACTTTCACTGCCGGGTGCAAAGTCGTAATTTTCAAGGTCAACGGCGCCCACAATACCGCGGCGTACACTGCCGTCGAGCATGCTGCGCTCAACATATATGTAGGATAAGGGCAGCTCGCTCAGCACGCCGCAGGACAGATATTCGCTCATGCGCCGGGATATAAGCTCGCCCTGCTCGTCTTCATCCACCTGCCCAAGCCATGCCTCCGGCACTATCATCCGCAGGGCAGAGGGGGAATTGCCGGCAAATTCTTCAGCTGCCTGCCAGTACTCCGGCTGTGAAGTGAACTGGTCACAGGCGATGACTGCCCACCGGTCATGGTCTTCGGCGGGAAGCAGGATGTCAGCGGGGATAAATACGCTTTTAGTCATTGGGTCCTCCGTTTTGTGCGGCCGTATTCTATGTCCGCCGCAGAATAAATATAATATAATGCAAGCCCGGGGATTAGTAAAGCACTTTTCTCAAGCAGCCTGCTAAAATATAGCTCAATACCCCTTGCAATATGCACCAATTGGTATTATAATCCAATTAAGGACTTGTGCATTTTGCATATTCCCAATCGCCCTTCCCACGAGAAAGGAGTGCAGCATGAATAAATTTGTAGTAACCATCAGCCGTGAATTCGGCAGCGGCGGCCGCCTGATCGGCGAGAAGCTCGCGCTTAGACTGGGGATCCCCTTCTATGACCGCGCCATTATCGACATGGCATCGGAGAAGAGCGGCCTTTCCCCGGATTTCATCGAAAAGTCGGAGGAGCGCGCTTCCAACAGCTTCCTTTACAATCTGTCCAGTTATATGTACAGCCACACGGATACCGACCGTGCATCTTTCACCGCGCAGTATGAAATGCCCATCAATGACAAGGCCTTCTTCTCCCAGGCCTCAATAATCACTGATCTTGCGCAGAAGGGCAACTGCGTCATCGTCGGCCGCTGTGCCGACTATCTGCTGCGGGACAACCCCGATTGTATCAAAGTGTTCATCTATGCCGATCTTGAGGACAGGCTTAAGATGATGGTCACCGCTTACGACGTGCCGGAGGCGGAAGCGCCTGCCCGCCTGAGTAAGCTGGATAAGGGCCGTGCCTATTATTACAAGCACTACACCGGTGAGGCCTGGGGCCAGATCCGCAATCATGATCTTATCATAAACTCCAGCGTGTGCGGCATCAACGGTGCGGTGGATGTTATAATCGCCTACCTGAAGGCCGCCGGAAAGCTGTAATTCCGCTATTCGGGAATATTGCGCAGACTTTGGAACAGCCCCGGATTTCCCGGGGCTGTGTTTTTTGCTCTGCTGCCGGGACAAGTGGCGCCTGCAGGGAGCGTCCCGCGTGGTTTTTCGTCACTGTGACTATGTGCAAAATGACATTGCCCGATAAAATATTGCCCACTATGGAGAGAAGTTTTTTGTGTTGTTTTGCCGCGCGGATGGCGTTAAAATGACTGTAAGTGTTATTTCGCCCCTGATGCTATAAATTTTCCGGAGGTATGATAATGTACAAACTGATCGTTCGCACCGATGATGTCGGCTACACCGATGTGTGTAATATCGGCACCTTTGAGACCTATTACCACGGCTATTCAACCCATTGTGAGCTTATGCTTGAAGCCCCCGGCGCTGTTGACGCCCTTGAGCGCGTTCGCACCATGCCCTGGATCAGCACCGGCTGGCACACTCATTGCTGGTGCAGCCCCGTGCTGTCCCCGAAAGAGGTTCCCTCTCTGATCATTCCCGGCACCGACCGCTTCCGCCATGATCTGCGCCGCGCACAGGACATCGATTATGATGAGGCGCTGGCTGAGCTGCGCGCCCAGCTTGACCGCTGCGTCAAAATCGCCGGCCGCGCACCCGATGTGGGCGGCATTCCCTATTCCGACGGTCTGAACCCCTTCTCCATGGCCATGGCCAAGGTCACCGAGGAGTACGGCATGGTACACAGCTACGGCCACAGGATGAAGCTGCGTCCCGATGGCGGCTTCGACCACGGCCCCGTTGACCCCAAGTGGGAGGACAGCAAGATCTACATCATCGACCAGGCCGGCATCGTCGCCCCCGATCTTATCGGCAAGAGCTTTGTTGAGCAGCAGAGCTATGACGCCGTTGCCTTCCTGCTGGAAGACCGCATGAAGCTCAATGAGCTGCCCGACGGCGCCGCGATTATGCACGGCTGGCATCCCGGATATGTTGATTACTATGTGGGTCATCTGGGCGATTATGGCCCGAACATGAGCTACTACACCGTCAGCCGCACCTTCGACGTGGAGGCACTGTGCTCCAAGCGCCTGCATGACTGGATCAAGGATAACAATATTGAGCTGTGCAACCTGCGCGATGCCCTCTACGGCACCCATGATTACCAGAACTATCTGCGCAGCATCGGCAGCGACCTTTGCGTTTATTGATGCTCTGTCGCATGGTGTTGAATTTACGGGGATTTAATGCTATAATCCTGTAAACTACTATTGGAGGGATCTCTATGGAAGAATGCAAATGCCTCAACACCCTGCCCTGCACCTGCCCCAATACTGCCTGTCCCCGCCACGGCCGCTGCTGTGAGTGTGTGGCTTTCCACCGCGCAAAGGGCAACACCCCCAACTGCTACAAGTACCCTCTGCCGGAGACGGAGAAGAAGGACTGAGCCAAACCGCAATAAACACCCGACACGCTTGTACGTGCCGGGTGTCTTTTTCTGTCCACTGTGCCGGGAAAGCGGGTGGAGAACGCATCTGCGGCATTGAAAAATATTAAAAATTCCCTATTGACTTTCGTGGTTAAAAGTGCTAAAGTACAAAACACAAAAGCTGTGATGAAATCAAGTAAGCTCCGCGCTATACCTTCAGAGAACCGCCGGTTGGTGCAAGGCGGCAGGGAGGCTGGGGTCGAATACCTTTCTGAGCTGCGCTCCAAACGACTTTCGGTCAAGTAGGCGGCGACGGGTGCACCCGTTACAGTGCCGGGGCATGTATGTGCCCGATGAGGCCGCTGTTTTGGCGGTGAACAGAGGTGGTACCGCGATTTTTTTCGCCCTCTGCGCAAATACGCGCAGAGGGAAGTCGGATCGTAGCCATGTCGTTCTGTGAGCCAAGGAGTTGATT
>JAZUPH010000009.1:0-14405 GCA_045605145.1 Oscillospiraceae bacterium
TGGTGGAGATAAGCGGGATCGAACCGCTGACCTCTTGAATGCCATAAAACCCCAGAATGCCATACCGACATATCTTTTTCATCTACATGGTTGATTACTGCGGGCATATAGCATATAATTAAGTGAGCATAACAGCAAAGGAGTACCATTATGGATATTCTCAAAGACATTGATCTGTTCGACTGCCCTATCTGCGGGGGCCCCGGCCTGCTGGAAGAGGAATATGGATGGTGCATCAGCGTCACCTGCCTTGACTGCGGTTGCCACACGGCGGAGCTTGCTTTCAACAACGACGAAGAGCGTCTTAAGGTTGCAAAACAGGCCGCCACGATGTGGAACATAGGTAAAGTAATACCCGGTGGGGTTGGCGAATAAACGGAAGTCGTGAGATTATGCCGTCGTGAACTGCGTGCAGTTCGCGGCGGCATTTTTTGCCGCGGCTGAACGGACTGACATTGCCGGCCTTTACTCTGAACTCAAGCTGTAATTGACGGTAAATTGCTGCGGTGATATAATAATCGTATTAACAAAATTGGCGCTGCGCCTGAAAGGACAACAAATGAGCATTGAAAAAGCAAACGCACTCATTGCCCAGCTTGAGAGCGTGATTTACGGCAAACCACAGCAGATAAGACTGGCCCTCTCCGCGCTTCTTGCAGGCGGCAACCTGCTTATTGAGGATGTGCCCGGTGTGGGTAAGACCACCCTCGCCCTTGCTCTTGCCCGCTCTGTGGATCTGAGCTTCGGCCGCATCCAGTTCACACCCGACACGCTGCCTGGGGATGTGACCGGCTACACCACCATCGATATGCGCACCGGTGAGATGCGCTTTAATGAGGGCCCGGTTATGAACAATATCGTCCTTGCCGACGAGATAAACCGCACCTCTCCCAAGACTCAGGCCAGCCTGCTTGAGGTGATGGAGGAGCGTCAGGTCACCGCCGAGGGACGCACCATGCCTGTTCCAACCCCGTTCATGGTCATCGCAACTGAAAACCCCATCGACTTTACCGGTACATACAATCTGCCCGAGGCTCAGCTTGACCGTTTCATCATGCGCATCTCAATGGGCTACCCCGGCGCGGAGGAGGAGGGCGATATGATCAGCGCCCACCTTGCCGGCAGCTACGGTGCCGAGCTGAAGCCTGTGCTCAGCCGTGAGGAGCTGATTGAGATGCAGCAGGAGGCCGCCTCTGTTACGGTCAGTGCCGCAATTCGCGATTACATCGTCCGGATCGTAAACGCCACCCGCAATTCCCGCAGCCTTACCCTGGGTGCCAGCCCCCGTGCATCGCTGGCTCTTGCCCGCGCATCACAGGCCTGGGCATATCTCAGCGGCAGAGATTATGTAAACCCCGAAGACATTCAGACCGTTGCCCCCGCCGTGCTGACCCACAGGCTGGTGGTATCGCTGGAGGCCAGCCTGCGGAAGGCAACTGCCGCGGATATACTTAAAGATTGCATGAACAGTGTCTCCGTGCCGCCCGTATTTGACAAATAATGGACAGAGGTATGATGATCAGGCGGCTGCTGTGCGCTGTGTCGGTGGCCGCCTGCGCGGTTTTGATCGGATTCCGCGGCGGTACGGCCAGCTATATGCTGCTGTGGGCGTCACTTACGATCCCGCTGTTTGCCGCATCTTACCGGCGAATAATTACGGAGTCACTGAGGATAAATTTCCACATCAGTGACCATACCGTGCTGCGCGGAGAGCGCACCCGCGGCACCCTGATATTCTCCAACGAGAGCGCGCTGCCCATTTCTGATGTGCGCATCAGGCTCACCTCCGGCAAAATACGCTTTGCCGAGACTGAGCAGGAGCTGGTCTGCTCCCTTAAACCCCGTGAGATCAAGCGCATTGAGTTCGAGCTTGAGTGCCTGCACTGCGGAATGGGGACGGTGGGCAGTGACGAGATAGTTATCAGCGACATATTTTCTCTTTCCCGGAAAAAATTCAAAGCGCTGGGCTCGATACAGGTGCAGCCCCGCGCCCAGCATATACAGGACCTCATCGTCGCCCCGGTGCGTGAGGTGGAGCGGCAGCGCGTTGCCCGCAGCTATTTTGGTGACACCATGCCCGACGGACAGCTGAAAGCATATCTGCCCGGTGAGGATGTCCGCCGCATCCACTGGAAGGCTTCTGTCCTGCAGGGCAAACCTATAATGCGAAATCTGATACCGGAGCCGAAAAATGAGATCGTCCTGCTGCCGGATGCGCGCGGCTCACTCCCTGCGGGTGAAGCAGGATGGGTGGCGGAGGACAGTGTTATTGAGGGCACTCTTGCCATTGCCGATTATTTTCTGCGGCACAACATTCCTTTGCGTGTTCTCCCTGATGAGGCCCGTGCGGTGAATGTATTTACGCCGTCTAACTACCTGCGCCTTTACGATATCTGCGCATCCAATTTCTTCTCCGGCGATCTGCGTCCGGACGAAATCCTGGAGCGGGATATTTCTGCCCGAAGCGGCAGCCGCAGCTACATCATTCTCACATGGGAACTGGATGAAGATTTCATCCGCCGCTGCAGCAGCATCATAGACGTGGGCGCGGAAGTGACTGTGGTATTCATCGGCGACAGTCCGCAGGCGAGAAATCTTGCCACGGTGGAGCGGCGTATTGCCTTCTATCAGGTCACGGCGCAGAACGACATTTTCGCGGTCCTCAGCGGTTCCAGCGGTATCGAGGGGGCGGTGTAATGAAAGAGTTCTTGAAGGATTATCTGCACCGTGTTCTGATAACCGTCCTGCTGTGCAGCTGCCTGCTGTCGGTCTTTATGTGGCTGACTGGCGCGGCGGTTCACACGGCGGTGGTGCTTCTTATTCTCTTTGCCTGGACGGCACTGATCGCCGCATTGGACAGGATATGGCGCTGGCCCGCTGCCCTGGGACTTACGGTACTTACCCAGCTTGTAACGCTCTGGATCGCCGATACTGCGGCTGTGGCCGAATACCTTGGCGCTGTGCTTGGCGGCGGCGGGGCAGAGGCATCGGTGAGCGGCGATGTTGCCGTGCTTATGTTGCTGATGGCGGCGGCTCTTGTATTCCTGTATGCCATGCGCGGTTTTTGGCCCCGTGCTGTTCTGTGCATCGGCTGGATCATTTTCTGGGTGGTCGCGGCGATTATTGAGCTTGCTGTACCCAAGCTGGCCTTGGCGGCAATAACGCCCGTTATACTCTTCACTCTCGTTCAGGCGTTGCATCTTACCCGCAGCAGAAAAGAGGAGGGCAGCTTTGAAGAGCTTTCTTCCGGGCTTATGTCCATGTTCTTTGCTGCCAGCCTGGTGCTTATGCTGATGCCCACCTCTGTGAAGCCGTACGGTTATCCGCTTCTCAACGCCATTTGGGACGGTATGGAAAAGCTGTACCACAGTATCGAGACCCAGATACTCTACCGCGGCAAAGGCGATGAACAGTTCGGCATGAGCTTCAACGGCTATTCCGAGGATGGCACAATGGGCAGCGGCCTGTATAATCAGGATGACGGCCTGCTGTTTGCCAAGCCCAAGAGCGATACCGACGGTATGCTCTATCTTCTGGGCAATACCTGGGATACCTACGCCGATGACCGATGGATGTCGCAGCTTGAGCCCGACGCGGACGAACTTTTGAGCTGGAACATGGACACGGCGGAGCATATTTACGCCCTCTGGCGCTACAGCCAGACGGAGGATGTTAATGTTGAAGACCTGTTGCGCGAGAATAATGTTTACATAACATATCAGGATGTGCGTCTGCGGACCCTGTTCACAGCGCGCAATTGCCTGCTTATTACCACGGATGATGAGCGCTTCCCCTGGCAGGCACAGGCCGGCAGAACGACCTTTGACTATCTTCAGAAGAACGATACCTATTACCGACTGTATTATCTTGAGGAGAATCCGTATTATATTGCCCGGCTTATTGAAAGCTCCGAAGGTTATGAGTATGGCAGCCCCGACAGTATGCTCTGGTGGGAGGTAAATAAGGCCTTCGGTCAGTACTTTGTCCTGTCTCTGGACGGCAGTACAAGGATAGAGCGGCAATTACTGCAGAGGGAAGAACGGATACGAAGCAGCTACCTTGCCCTGCCTGATGACATTTCGGACGAGGTAAGGGCCCTTGCCAAACAGATAACCTCTGGCTGTGACACGGACTACGAAAAGCTGATGGCCATCCAAAGCTATCTGCAGACAAATTACAGCTATACCACATCACCGGATGCGCCGCCTTTTGGAACCTCTATGCTCGATTACATGCTTTTTGAGAGCCGTGAAGGCTACTGCACATGGTATGCCACAGCCGCTGCGGTGCTGGCACGCTGTGTGGGAGTCCCTGCCCGTTATGCTCAGGGCTATTGCGTCAGCCTTGAGGAGGGGAAGTTTACTCCCATCAACGGCACCTACAGCCACGCCTGGTGCGAGGGATATATATCCGGCTACGGCTGGATAACGGTTGAGGCTACACCCGGCTACTCCGCCTATGGTTCGGGCTGGGGAGCTGCGGTAAAGTATGAAGAGGGTGCCGGCATCACCGGCGGCATGGGCGGTTATGACGACTATGTTGAGGACTACGAGGATTATTATGAGGATTACCAGCCGGAGCTTCCACCTGAGCCTGTCCCTGAGACAGATAGTTCCGTGCTGCGGATCGTGATAATCTGTGCCTTTGCCCTGACTTTTGCCGGGGTAATGGTTGTGGCGCTTCGGGTTGAAAAGCGGCGCCGCGAGTATGAAAACGCCGATTATTCGCAGAAGGCCGTCATTGACCTTAGAAACATTCTCGTCCTGCTTGCCCGCCGCGGCTACAGGCGCAGGCCGGATGAATCGTTGAGAAAGTACTTCACGCGCCTGAAATGGAGCACAAGTATTGATATTAAACAGCTTGAGCAGATGGCGCTGTTGTATGAAGAGGTCATCTTCGGCGAAAAACAGCTTACCGAGGAGCGCTGGCAGGAGAGCCGGCAGTTTGTCGACACTGTCAGAAGACTGCGCCGCAAGTAAGGGTACTATACAACGGAAATTACATGGGGGTAATACAGATGGAATACAGGATACTTGGAAAAACCGGCCTTAATATCTCCCGCATCGGCTTTGGCGGCATACCCATTCAGCGCATTGACGCAGAAGGGACTGGGCGGCTCATGCGTCAGCTTGTGGACGCCGGTGTCAACTACATCGACACCGCCCGCGGCTACACAGTCAGCGAGTCGTACATAGGTCAGGCGCTTGAGGGCATCCGCGACAAATTCATCATCGCCACAAAAAGCATGTCCCGCACCAAAGAGGACATGGCGAAGGATATCGACATCAGTTTGAATAACCTGCGTACCGACCATATTGAGCTTTATCAGGTGCATAATCCCAACATGGCTCAGTTGGAGCAGGTCATTGCACCCGGCGGCGCGCTGGAGGCGCTTATGGAGGCAAGGGAAGCGGGAAAGATCGGCCACATCGGCATCACCGCCCATTCACTGCAGGTCTTCCAGCGTGCGCTGGAGCTTGACTGGGTGGAGACGATAATGTTCCCCTACAACATTGTGGAAACTCACGGTGTCGATCTGGTGAAAGAGTGTGCCGGGAAGAATATCGGCTTTATTGCAATGAAGCCTCTTGCCGGCGGCGCAATTGAAAATGCCCGCCTCGCCATGCGCTATCTTGTGAATGACCCCAATGTCACCCTGCTCATCCCCGGCATGGCGACCGAGGACGAGGTGACGGAGAATATCTCCGCCGCCTGTGATGTAAGCCCTCTCACGCCGGAGGAACTGGCGGAGATTGACGGCATCCGCGCCGCGCTGGGTACCCAGTTCTGCCGCCGCTGCAACTACTGCGCACCCTGCACTGTGGGCATTTCCATACCCAATGTGTTCCTTATGGAGGGCTACCTTGCCCGCTACGGCCTTGAGGATTGGGCCAGGGCCCGTTACGGCGCCCTTGACAAAAAGGCCTCCGCCTGCATCCGGTGCGGCCTGTGTGAGACCCGCTGTCCCTATGAACTGCCGATCCGCGATATGCTTGAACGCGCCGCCCTGCGCTTCGGCGAATAAGGGTATAAACGGATAATAAAACACCGCAGAAGCGGCATTTGCCGACTCTGCGGTGTTTCTTTTGTTTCAAAGGTAATCGCGGATATGCCGGATTCAGCTTTCCGGTCTGCTGTCCCCGTCTTCTATTTCGCGCAGGGCTTTTTTAAACTGGACGGAGAACAGTATCGCCGTGAAGGTGACAGCCAGCGCATCCGCCACAGGTTCTGCCGTGTATACGGCCATTGCCTTGTCGGCCATGAACATTGGCAGGATGTAGATAAGCGGGATAAGCAGAACGATCTTGCGGATGATGGCCACGGTGACGGAGGACAGGGCCTTGCCCAGGGATACGAAGGTCATCTGGCAGGCGACCTGTATGCCGAAGATCAGCTGTGCGCCGCAGTAGGTGCGCAGCGCCCTGGATGCATAGTCCAGCAGAGCCGTGTCGGGTGTGAACATGCCGGCAAACATACGCGGAGCCAGCATGATAAGTGCCCACAGAGTGAAAGAGTAGATAATGCTCACCTTCAAAAGTGCGAAGTACGCACCTTTCACGCGCCTTACATTCCGCGCACCGTAGTTGAAACTGATGATGGGCTGTGCTCCTTGTGCCAGACCCTGCAGCGGCATCATTGCAAACTGCATCACGCTGGTGAGGATCGTCATTGCGCCCACAGCCACATCCCCGCCGTAACGCAGCAGGGAGGAGTTGAAGCATACCGCAATAAGGCTTTCGGTGGACTGCATGATGAACTGTGCCGTGCCCAGCGCAATGCAGGGGAGGACGATCTTTGCCCTGATACGCAGGTTCTCTCTTTTTATTCGCAGGATCGTTTTCCCACTGCTTAAAAATGACAGCACCCACACGCAGGAAGCGCCCTGGGAAATAACCGTTGCCAGTGCGGCGCCGCGCACGCCCATGTTGAAGCCGAAGATAAATACCGGGTCGAGTATGATGTTGCACACGGCGCCCAGAAGCACTGTCATCATTCCCATTTTTGCAAACCCCTGCGCCGTGATGTATGCGTTCATACCCAGGGTCAGCTGGACAAAAACGGTGCCCAGGGCATATATGCTCATATAATCCACGGCGTAGTCAATGGTGTTCTCGCTGCCGCCGAAGAGCATCAGCAGGTCGCGGCTGAAAAACAGCAGAAAAATCGTCATCACCAGCGACACGATCACCTGCAACGCCAGACAGCCGCCCATTGTCTTTTCCGCGGCGTCCTTGTCTCCGCTGCCCATAAAGATCGATGCTCTCGGAGCTCCGCCGACGCTTATAAGCGCGGCGAAGGCGGACACGAACAGAATGATGGGCATGCATATTCCCACGCCCGTGAGTGCCAGGTTTCCGTTTTCAGGCATATGACCGATGTACACCCGGTCAACGATGTTGTACAGCATATTGATAAGCTGTGCCGCCACAGTGGGAATCGCCAGACGGAACAGCAGTTTACCTACGGGTTCGGTGCCGAGAAAGGCGTTCTTTTCGTTCATATCTGCGCTTCTTTCGTGATAATTGTTCTATATTGCTATTTTATGGCTGCCCACGGTGTTTGTCAAGGCTTGAGGCAGGAAAATGCGCCCCCCATATTACATGGGAGGGCGCATCGTGTCGTATTTATATGAGAAAACGCGGCTTATTTTTCCATAGATTTGCCATAAAGTGTCACGGCGTTTTCGGTAATCATCTCATCATAAAAGCCGGGCTTCAGGTTTCTGAACAGCTTACCGTTGGCAGAGCCTACGGAGGATTTGTCCACAATATATCCCACCGCGTTCGGTGTGTCGCCTACGTAGCCGGGGGTGTGGGTGACGACCACGGTGTGCTTTGCCGGAACGGCATTTTTGATGTCGCGGCCGATCTGGCAGAACAGTTCACAGCCAAGACCGACGATGGCCACATCGCCAAGGGTCAGCACTTCCATCTTCAGTTCGGCAGGACGCTCCGGATTGTCGATGAGCTCAATGGGGGCGAAGGGTTTTGCCGGCTCCGTCTGATTGCTGCGCACGCCATTGCCGTAGTCCACATTCATGGGACCCATGCGGTGACCGGCATTCTTGTTGGCCTGAGTCTGGGTGGGCAGCATGATAGAATTTTTGCTGTGACCGATAAACATCTCGTCTGAATATTCGACAATGTTGTCGATGCAGTTGATGGCGTCCACCGCGTGCTGGCGTCCGGTATGCTCCATCAGCACGAATGCAGCGCCTGCGGGGAGTTTGGGCCTCATGGTATAGCCGTCGGTGTATGTATACTGGAAATTGCCCAGCAGGGGATGCAGGTTGCCTGCCGCGCCGGATGTCCATGCGGCAACGATGCCGCCGTAGTAGTCCTCGACAAAGCGGCTGGTAATGCCCGGGAAGTTGCCCGAGGTGACGCGCCTGCCCTGTGCATCCGGTTCCATGGCGCAGGTGGCGTGGCAGGGGTGATTCATCAGCACGCAGATGAGTTTGTCATCTTCGTCTACAAATTTGATTACGGACAGGGTGTCGTCCACATAGCCGTTGCCCTCTTTGTTGCAAAGATAGCCGATGCTGGGGTTGCGGGTGATCTCGTTTGCGGCAATGCGGCTGCTTATCTCACCGTAGCCGTACTTGGCGGGGCGGAGATTTGCAATTGCGTCTTTTGACGCGGATATGACGGCGTTGAGCTCAAAGTCGAAATACTTTTTGCGCCACGCCGCAATTGCCTCGTCCGAGGGGCGGTTAAAGCGCGACATTAAAGCGCCTCTGTCGCTGGGGGAGGTGTGGTTGTGGGTGACGGTGATAATAATATCCTCGGCGTCAACGCCCACAGCTTCGGCGATCTTTTTCTCAAAGTCAGGCACCTCGGGAATGTCGCTCAGGTCAAAAGCTGTGAACAGGATGCGTTTTTCACCGTTGTCAATGGCGATGACACGCACATTGCAGTCGTCGTACTTTGCGTCGTAAAAATCGAAATACCCCATCACGGGATACTCCTCGCATGGAAGGTCAAGTGTGGCGATTCCCGCGCCGACTTTAAATTTGGACATAATGCGCCTCCTGAAACAATTTTTTGATGACAGTATGATAGCACGCCTGCAGTAAAAAGTAAACAGGTACATGAAAAGATGCCGTGCATCGAAAGTGGAAAAAGCACGCGCCGTCAAAGTTGCATCATGCCGTGCCCGGTGGTATAATGATGCCACCCAAACGGGCAGAAGGAGAGAATTTATGGAAAATATACGCTGCGCGATATACGGTGCGGGCTCGCTTGGCACCGTGCTGGGCGCTTATATGACAAAAAACGGCGCGAAGGTTGAGCTTATAAACCGCAACAAAGCCCATGTGGCTGCCCTTCGTGAAAAGGGCGCGCATATCACCGGCACCGTGGAGATGACCATACCCGTTACCGCCCTGACCCCCGATGAGATGAGCGGCAAGTATGATGTCATTCTTCTTATGACCAAGCAACTTCAGAATGTGGAAGTTGTGACCATGCTGAAGGATTTCCTGTCTGAAACTGGCGTCATCGTTACGCTCCAGAACGGCCTGCCTGAGCCGGGCATCGCCGACATCGTCGGCAGTGAACACACCATGGGCTGCGTCGTTGAATGGGGTGCTACCATGTCCGCACCCGGCGAATGCACCATGACCAGCCAGCCGGACAGCCTGTCCTTCCATATGGGCAAGATGGACGGCATCACAGATGAGCAGTTCAATGCCGTCAAGAACCTGCTGCAGCTTATGTGCCCCGTCCATGAGGAGGAGAATCTTATCGGCGCCCGCTGGTCCAAGCTGCTTATCAATGCCACCTTCTCCGGCCTTGGTACCGTGGTGGGCGGCTGCTTCGGCGATGTATCGGAGAATAAGGATGTACGCAAGGTGGCTGTGCGCTGCATTAAAGAGTGCATCGATGTGGGTCATGCCGCCGGTGCTGTGTTCGCCCCTGTACAGGGTAAGGACATTACCAGGCTCTTCTATTACAAAAACGCCGCCAAGCGCGCTTTTGCCATGTTCCTCATGCCCATCGCCATGAAGAAGCACCGGGCCATTGAGCCTTCCATGCTTCAGGACCTCAAGCATGGTAAGCCCTGTGAGGTGGATGCCATAAATGGAATCGTCTGCGACTGGGGCCGCAAGTGCGGCGTTGCCACACCGGTGAATGACCGTATCGTGGAAGTAATTAAAAAGTGCCAGGCCGGTGAGTTAAAACCCTGCGCCGAGAATATCCGCCTTTTTGACGATCTTCTGTAAAATTCAGGAGCAGGCTGAGAACCGAAGAACTCAACTCTTATATGTTCGAATTTATGTATTCAAATAGCCGCGGGTATGTCCCGCGGCTATTTGTCAATTTTTGTTGACGGCGATTTTTGTCAATGTTAAAATCGTTTTATCATTTATTTGTTATCGTGGGGTGCAGATATGCCGCAGTCTGAATATATATACGATGCTTTCATATCCTACCGGCATCTGCCCGTGGATATGGAGGTTGCCGTGCGCCTTCAGCAGCTTTTGGAGCGGCATAAGGACAACAGCGGCCGCCGTCTGCGGGTGTTCCGCGACCAGAGTGAGCTGCCCACCAGCGGCGACCTTGGCAGCGATATCCGCCACGCGGTGGAGCAATCGCGCTTTCTTATTGTGGTGTGCTCACCCGGATATAAAGAGTCAAAATGGTGCATGGCTGAGCTGGAGTATTTCCGCAGCCTGCATGGTCAGACTAACCGGAATATACTGCCCATTCTGGTGGAGGGCGAGCCGGAGGAGTCGTTTCCACTCCAACTGCGCTGGGAGAGCGGGACGGCCTTTTCCGCCGGCAAGCAGGTGACCGTCCGCCGTGAGGTGGAGCCTCTTGGCGCCGATGTGCGTGCAAACGGCAAAGCCGGTCGAATGAAAAAGCTCAAGACCGAGTATCTGCGTCTGGCGGCGCCTATGCTGGGCTGCGGCTTCGACGATTTGTATAACCGCGCTCAGCGCCGCAGACGCCGGATTATAACTGCCGTGTCTGCCGCGGTTACGGCCCTGGCAGTGGCATTTTCCGTTTATTCTGCCTATATGCTCGACCAGATAAGCCGCCGTCAGCAGCTGCTTGAGGCGAAACAGGCGGAGCTTTATAACAATGAATCCCGCCGTCTGGCCAACGAATCCCTGCTCCTTTTGGGGGAGGATCCGTATCTTGCCGCCCTGCTTGCCGATGCTGCGCTGCCTGCCGATCTTGAGAACCCTGATTTTACCGTCCCGCAGGAGGCGGAGCTGGCCATCCGCAGCGCGGCGCTGCAGCTTGAGTTTTCGCGTAGCTACAGCCCTCTGACCCTTAACGCCACAGTGTGCGCTCAATCACACAGCTGGTTTGTCAGCGGTTTTTATGCCGATGGACAGCTGTTTTCACTCAAGGACGGCGATACAACTTGCCTGTACGACGCTCGATACGGTCAGCTTATTTGCCGCATTGACAGCGGCGATGTGCTGTTTACAACCGATGGAGAGAGCTATCTTGTTAAAAGCGAAGATATCCAGCCGGACGGCGATGTGCTGCTGAGCTTCAGTCTGTATGATTCCCATAGTAACGCCGAGCTTGCCAACTATGAAATTACCGTGGATGAGGATGAGACGGAACAGTATTTTGCCGTATCCTCCCCGGAAGACGGCCGAATCTACATTTTGCATATTGAGAACCGTTTCGGTGGTGCTGAATGTGTCTGCGACGGGTACTTTAAGTCCGGGAAATTCCGCGAAAGCGATACCATGCCCGACGATATGAAGGCCCATTACGAAGCCGTGGGTGTACCTGCACAGATGTGCAGCGAGTATGAACCACCTTCGCGCTATTCTGATAAACAGGGTGATGTGTTTACATACCTGTTCGAAGTCTACCCCGATTGGAACGTGTATTCCTGGTCCGAGCTTACCGCCGATGAACGCCTGTGCTTTGTCTATTACAGCCGCGGCAGTGAATCCGGCCTCACCGCACTGTGGGCAGTGGATGAAAACCGGCTCCTGGGCGCGGCTGACGGCACATGTTTCCAGCCTGAGGATAACGGCCTGTTCTACTGCCTGACTGAGGATGCGGTGCAGATCTATTCGTACAATCCCGGGAATTTTGCCCTTGACCTGAGCGGGGACAATGCTTATACCCACGTCTCCTCCGATGGCAGCCGCGCCGCCCTTCTGAGGGGTCAGATCGTCTCGATGGAGCTGTCGATCTGGGATACAGAGAATCTGTCTGAGCCGATATTTTCCGTCCCACTGGCTGACGACGCCTGCTATCTTATAAGCATTGGCGATGAACATTACAAGTACCGCATTACCCCCGATATGAAATATGTCATGCTGAGCGATGCCGTGACGGGTGCGCTGGTCATATATGATGTGGACTCCTCTCAGATAGTGTTCAGCTGCGAAGCGGAAGATGCCTGTGAGTTCTGCCTGTCATCCGATGGCAGTATGGCGGCAGTGCTGTATGGCGACGCTTACAGTACCTGCACCGCGGTGGTGTATGATGTGGCTTCCGGCGGCGTGATAGCTGGATTTGAAATCAACACCGATGACGCCATGTATCATAACAGTGGGGATGCCGCCCAGATGGAACTCTCGGACGATAGTTTGGCTGTGTCCTATACCTGCGCAACGTGGATATGCGATCTGCCGGACGGCCCATCCGACCGCTTCGGTAGCCTGCTCGGCGGCTCCGGACAGAGTGGAGATGTATATGTTATCGACCACCCGCTTGTACAGCAGGTGATTGAGCAGTCCCGAAGCCTTATGGGCTATGACCGCTGTGCAAATACCGACACCATCTTCACATCTGACGGACTTGTCATAGCCTCCGGCTTTGAGAGTACCGCCTACGGAGACCGCTGGCGCGTCAACTGCATCTATGACACGGTCAGCCGGCGTGTGCTGAACTTCGACCCGGTGGCGGATTTGATACCCGGCAACATTGAGCGCTTTTATTACGATGAAATCAGCGGCAGCCTTATCATTCAGAAGAGCAACCATTTCAGTGTTCAGCGCCGCAATACCGACGGCGATTTTGAAGAGGTGTATCGCATCGTATCCCGGGATCCCGGCTGCACCATTATGCCGCAGCTGTCACCCTGTGACGGGGTCTGCCTGGTACTCAACTCAGACACGCAGGCTGAGATATACAGCATTGCTGACGGCAGCCTTCTTTATGTGCTGGGCTGTGACGGCGGCGCGGCCTTCGGCGTTATTGACGGCGCGTTGTACGACCTGCGCTGCGGTCAGCCCGGCGGCCTGTTTGTGTGCGATCTGCCCGACACTTCCCGGTCGCGGGAATATGTGCGCTCTGCCCTCACCGCAGACGGCATCAGCCGTAGTCTCAGCCTTGAAGAGTGTGAAAAGTACTATGTGCCGCAAGAGTGGTGGCGGTGAAAATCCTTATATATCATCCGCGCGGCAGCGATTATATCGCCGCCGCGCTGTTTTCTGCGTTACCGAACTGAATTGCTGCGTTAAATTTGTGCCCGATTGTGTTATATTCCTTGCAATTGGGTGCTGTTTAGGAGTATAATCACTCCAAATACATTCGCTGGAGTATGCATATGAAGATTATAGATATACTTACGGGCAGTAAACTCTCCCTTTCGTTTGAGGTTTTCCCGCCCAAGACCGAGAGCGGTTTCGGCAGCGTCAGACGCGCCACGGAGGAGATCGCCAAGCTGCACCCCTCTTTTATGAGCGTCACCTACGGCGCCGGCGGCGGTACCAGCAAATACACCCTTGATATCGCCAAAAATATTAAAGAGCTTTACGGCGTGCCCAGCCTTGCCCATCTGACCTGCGTTTCCTCCACCCGCGAAACCGTGCGTGAGAAGATCGCCCAGATCAAGCAGGCCGGCATCGAAAACATCATGGCGCTCAGGGGCGATGTGCCCCCGGCACTTGAAGGCGCCGACAGGAGCGGCTGGGACTATCACTATGCCATCGAACTGATTGAAGAAATAAAGAGCATCGATCCCAATTTCTGCATCGGAGGTGCGTGCTATCCCGAGGTACATCCCGAAAGCCCCAACCAGACCGAGGATATAAAGCACCTTAAGGAGAAGGTGGATGCAGGCTGCTGCTTCCTTACCACACAGATGGTGTTCGACAACAACCTGTTCTACAACTTCATGTACAAGATCCGCGAGGCCGGCATTACCGTGCCCATCGTTCCCGGCATCATGCCCATCACCAATGCCAATCAGGTGGACAGGGCAATTAAGCTGTCCGGCTCATTCATGCCACAGCGGTTTAAGAGCCTTGTTGACCGCTTCGGCTCCGACCCTGCCGCCATGAAGCAGGCGGGCATTGCCTACGCCACCGATCAGATCATCGACCTGTATGCCAACGGCATTACCAATGTGCATGTGTATTCAATGAACAAGCCCGATGTTGCCGCCAAGATCCAGAGCAACCTGTCGGATATTATCGG
>JAZUPH010000010.1:0-4244 GCA_045605145.1 Oscillospiraceae bacterium
GAGGTGTTGTATTTGCCGTAGATCTGGGCATATCCGGTCAGGCCGCCCTTGACCTTAAGCCTGTAGGCAAATTCGGGGATCTCTTCGGAATACTTTTCAACGTGCTCGGTTCGCTCGGGTCTGGGGCCGACGATGCTCATATCCCCCTTGAGAATGTTGAGTATCTGCGGGATTTCATCCAGACGCGTGGCACGGATGACATGCCCCACCTTTGTTATGCGGGGGTCTGCGCCGGTGGCGGGAATGGATTTGCCCTCTTTCTCGGCGTCAACGATCATACTTCTGAACTTGAGGATATCAAATTCTTTTCCGCCTCGGGTCACACGCTTCTGCTTATAGAACACCGGTCCGCCGTCATCCAGCTTGATGGCAATGGCCACCACCAGCATTACAGGTGCCGCAACGATCATTGCAATCAGGCAGAGGATAATGTCCATTGCACGCTTTAAAAAGCGCTGATGTATGGTTAGTCCGCTGCCGCGCACCATCACAATGGGCGTATCAAAAAGTGTTATGTCTGTCGCACCGCGCAGAACCACATCCGTCAATTTGGGCACCACATAGGCGCGGATCTCATGCAGATAACAGAACTTGAGAATGTCGTTGCGCATCTGCGCGGGAACATCGTTGATTACCACCGATTCGTATTTCAATATCTCTGAGCATATCCTGTCAAAGCCCACAGATGCCGGAAGGAGCTTTTCCACAATATACTTATCCTTACGGGAGTCCATTTTGATCTTCAGCGCAACCGCATCGTCCGTGCCAAAAATCATAAGCATTTTGTGCGGCACAAAGATGCGGCGGCACACCCATGCATAGAGATAAATAAACGCAATGGTAACCGGCACCTGTGTCACGGTAAGCAAAACAATCGGCCAGGGACTTACCATAACATTGGCTATGAGCGACAGCTGAAGATAGGTAATGACATTGCATATTCCCAATGCTATCCACTGAGCAAATGCCACCTCCAGCCTGCGCAGATCGCCAAAACGGAAGCCGTCGGTATTACCCGTCAAAACGAGCAGAACCAAGGCATAGACGCCAACAAGCGCATATTTACCTTTGCCGAAATAATTGGGGAATATACCCTTGTCATAGCCATAGCGCCAGAACAGGTAATAGACCGCGGCGAGAGCCAGCACCTCCACAAAGCCCAATATACCACGCAAAAAGCCCTTGGAGTCGTCCAGACGAGTGTGTTTATTCATCGTAAACCTCATTTCTTTACCATGATGTCACTGCTCAGTAAAAAATCCAAACAATCTGTGGATGTATTGCGATGCCGATCGGTTGCAATCTGCCTACGCGGATAATCCGGCACAAAAAACGCCCCGAACATTGCATTATCCGCTCAAATAACGCCACTATCGGCATGTTAAAAAAGTGTATACAAGACTATTCTAACATATTCTCTCTAAATTTACAATACCTGCTGGCATATTCGGTTCAGTCAGCAAAAACACGCTTGCATTTAAATGCATTTCAGCATATACCCTGTCCATTCCTGAAGATAAAATGCAAACAGAGCGGGCTGTTGTGCAAATTACGGCAGTTACAAATATGCTCTGCCAAAAACAGCAGAGCATATTTAATACCGTCTTCAGTTGTTATCCGCAATGCCGCCGTCGGCAGCGCCGCAGGGCAGATACACCATCTGCGCAGTCTCAAGTTCCAGCGCGGCAAGACGCTCCTTCAATTCTTCGCCGGCGACGACAACATCGATCGGGAAGCTGATAAGATCCACCAAAAATCGCTCACAGCTGTCTATGGGCACCACATTATCCACATAGCGCACCGCTTCAAGATGCTCCTTACGGCGCTTGAGGCTAAGGTTGCAATGGCTGCCGTCGGCATTGTCCACCGCAAGAGCCACCGTAAGGTGACCGCCCAGTGCTTTTGCCTTTTTTAGAATATCGATATGCCCGCTGTTAAGACCGTCAAAGCTGCCGTACACTACAACAAACCTGTCGAATATCTCCGCCGGGTGGGATGCCCCGCCGGTCTCATTAAGCTCGGTCTTTTTGCGGCGGGCCATAAGCTCCCTCACCGCTTCTGCGGGATCTTTAGTGCCGTTGACAATTGTGTCCACCGCCGACACCATTGGCATCTCAACGCCGTATTTTTCCGACAGCGCCCTGGCAGCAGGCAGGGCGTTGACACCCTCCACCACCATGCCCACAGACTTTATGGCATCTTCCGGCGTATATCCCTGTCCGATGAGCTGACCTGCGCGGTTATTGCGGCTGTGCATACTGGTAGCAGTAACAATCAGATCGCCAATACCGGCAAGGCCGCTGAAGGTCCGCTCCATACATCCCATCGCGATGCCCAGACGGGTTATCTCCGCCATACCGCGGGTGATGATGGCCGCCTTGGTATTGTCGCCGTAACCGAGACCCAGGGCAATGCCGGAGGCCAGCGCAATGATGTTTTTCAATGCGCCGCAAAGCTCAACACCCAGCACATCAATATTCGTATACACACGCATGCAGGTGTTCATAAACACGTCCTGCACCCGCTCCGCCGCGGCCAGATCCTCACAGGCGGAGACAATGGTGGTGGGCAGATCCTGTGCCACCTCTTCGGCATGGGTGGGGCCGGACAGGGCAACCAGTTTAACATTGCCGTGGCCGCCGACTTTGTTAAGTTCGTCCCGGATAACTTGGGTCATGGTAAACAGTGTATCCGGCTCGATACCTTTGGCCACGTCGACTATAATCTGTCCGTCGGGGATGTGGGGCGCCGCAGCTGCGGCAGTACCCCTTACATACACGGAGGGCACCGCAAACAGCAGTATATCCTTGCCGCTGCACACCTCGGCAATGTTTTTGGTAAAGCCCACCGACGCAGGTATCTCCATCCCCGGCAGATTGGGATGGCGGCGGCTTTGTGAAAACTCATCTATCTCCCGCTCGATTGCCGACCACACAGTTACATCACAGCCCGTGTTGGCGAGCATCCTCGCAAGGGCGATACCCCACGTGCCGGCACCAATTACTCCGATCGAACTCATTATTTCTCCTTAATTATCGCTGCGCGTGATAATATGTAAAAAGCCCACGGCAGCTATGGCGCTGCCGATTTCCCAATATTATACAACAACGCGGCGCGGAAAACAAGGAATAACCCAGTTTTTAATTCGTAGAATATAAAACACCCGATACAGAAGCCTTTTCTGTATCGGGTGTTGGTTTTTCTGTCTTATGGGCAGAAACTTACGGCGATCCGTCAAGCATCGCTGTCACTGTCATAGAGGAAGCGGCACAGCACGCGTGTAAGTATCTCCTCCAAGCTGCCGCTGAAGGTCCATTCATCGCCGGAGCTGCTCCACAGCAGCACTATGCTGCGGCAGAGAATAATGAGATCCTCCTCCATCTGACCACGGCGCTCCACAGGGGTGCTGAAGGCTTTGGCACTAAACCCCTCCTCCATGAGAGGAACGATGCAGCTTTCAAAACAGACCACCCGGAAAATGTCATGTCCGTTGCGGCTGGACTCAAGCATGAAATCCTTGCCCATCTGCCGGGCAAAGGCGGCATAAATACGGAAATAGGCCGTCACGCGGCGGATAATGTCCGCCTGATGAAGATCGGGCTGAGCCGTGAAAGGCAGCTCGACCGTGTGACCTTCCAGAAATTGTTCAAAGCGGCGGCAGCCGTAGATAAACACAAGATTATCCTTGGTTCCGTAATGGTGCTGTATCGAGCCGAAGGATATGCCGCTTTTCGCAGCGAGGCTGCGGAAGGTTATGGCTGCAAAGCCCTCAGTTTCAAACAGTTCATGCGTTGCGGCCATTATCTTTTCTTTTGTTTCAAAGGTCTTGCGCCCGCGGCGTGACATAGCTTCCATCAGTAAACGACCCTCGCAAATATCGTAATTATTACAACAAATATAATTCCCATATGCTCCAATGTCAAGCAAAGTACGGCAAAATCGCGGCAAACGCATTCTTTGTACCACAGTTTTGTCGGTACTGCGCAAATGAAAAACATGCCGTTTTACGCACAAAAGCGGCAGTGCCTGTGTACGGGCACCGCCGCTATGCTTACTGAGCTGTATCCTGTATCACAAGCGGCCTACTGCCGCACTGCTACTTGCGTCTCAGCCGCCGAAGGTCCACTTTCTCCAATACTTCACGGTTTCACCCGGTGCAACGGTAAAGGTGTGGTAGCACTCGCAGGACACGATATGGTCAATGGACCACACCGGTGCGTGAGAGGGAGTAAAGCTGGTCTCCT
>JAZUPH010000011.1:0-59979 GCA_045605145.1 Oscillospiraceae bacterium
CTTGATTTGTCGATCATAGCAAGCACCTCCTTAATTGCAGCTCCATTATACCACAAGATTGTGGCTTTGTAAAGGAAGCGCGAAGCGATGCGTTCCACTCCCGCGTCAAAGGCGTGCATTACGGGCAAAGAACGCATCACTCAAAAAAGCCACATTTGCCCGGTAGACAAATGCGGCTTTTTTGTTGGCAAATGACGATTATTTAGGATACAAATGTCATTCCTTCCATACCTATGTGAACCCCCTTTACATAAGGGGGTTCAGGACAATCATGCCTATATCCTTAGAATCAAACAGTTAGACAAATTGGAATTTGATATACAGGGGTTAACGCTTGTTTTCTCTGCGATTCTTTTTCCATTGACCAATTTTATCAAAGGCACCCAAACAGTGCAGAGCATACAATACCAATGAAGCAACGGAAAGACCGATAACAAACGACATAATATCACCACAAACTGCTTTGGGAATAATGCCGTTGAGTCGCCCTTTGTGCTCGCTTCCAAAAAGCAAATAACTAAGTAGCATCAAGCAGGTAGAACCTGCCAACATGGTGCGTAATCTCTCTTTGCGCTTATTGCTTTCTTCGGTGGCGTATTCTGCTACCTTTATCAGTGTATCCTTGGTTTCGTTATCCATGTTCTCGCTTTTCCTTTCTCCATCAATGATTTCGCAAATATCTACATCGTAGAAGTCGGCAAGTTCAATGAGCATCTCTACATCGGGCATATTGCTTCCAGTTTCCCATCGTGATACAGTTCGAGAAGAAACATAGAAATGTTCTGCCAGTTGTTCTTGGGTCAACCCTTTGTCTTTGCGAAGGTGTTTCAGAAATTCCCCTATTTTTTGTTGGTTCATTCACACCCCTCCTTTCGTGGAAATCATATCATTGGTTCATCAAGAAAACCACGACACAAAGCGAGAAATGCCGTGGTTTTGCGGTAGACATATTATGTCCTGTGTATTCTGTTCACAAAATTCTTGTTTGTATAACTGGTTTTTACAATATCATCACTTGTCCGGATACGCAAGAACAGGCACAGCAGCTCGAACCGCTGTGCCTGTAAACTGTTTTATGGATACCGCCATTTGACGGGGGTTAAACTGTGTTTATTATGAAATATAGGATCAACGCATTGCTTCTGCAAGCATTTTCTGTACTGCCAGTGCCTCGTTGTAGCGCCGGTCGTGGGCTTCAACCGCTTCTGCCGTGGTGCATTTTGCAAGGCTGGCTTCAAACCTTGTCTCCATGCTCACTTCCTGCGTGCCGTCAATGAGCTTGTCGGCGTAGAAGAGCACAGCGGCCTCGTCCGGGCGCGTCAAACCGCCGCCATGATGCACTGCCACTATATCGGCAAGGCGGGAATAACCTTCGTCCCTTAAGAATGCAGAGCCCCTTTCCCAGTGTTTTGGGGAAGTGCGCTTAATGTCGTGCACCAGCGCCGCTGCACGCAGGAGATTAAGATCAATGTTGTGCCCTGAGCGGAGCAGCCCGCGGCCTATGGACAGGGCCTTTTCGGCAACCGCGGCCTCGTGCTCACGCACATTATCCGGCGTGCTGCAGCGTCGGTGCCAGTGATCTATCAGTTTGTCATCCGGTACATCCCACGGAATCACACCCGCGCTCTCAAGGCGGAAAGACCCGCCGTCCCAAATAAGGGTGACAATGCCACCGTAAGGCATTGGTATCTCAGCGGCCTGCTGCGCAGGCATTCTTTCAATGTGCCCGATAAGTGCGCGGGTCACGGCGCGATGGGTGACCACGGCGACATTTCCGGGGGCGCTTTGGGTGATGCGCTCCAAGGCGGCCAACGCACGGATCGCACCATCCTCCGGCAGCTCCGCCTCCGGCGGCTGCAGGGACTTGTCGCTGCCCCTTTGGGCGTACAGCTCCGGCCAGCGTACTTTGATTTCGGAAAAGGGCAAGCCGTCCCACAGGCCGGATGAAAGCTCATCCATGCCGGCGTCCGACATTGGCTGCCACCGCCCGGCGCTGATGATCCGGGCCGTTTCCTTTGCCCTGTCAAGGGACGAACTCCATATCTGGCTGACATCCAGGCTTTCGATATATCGGCTCAGCATAGCGGCCTGTGTGCGCCCTTCCTCACTGAGCGGAAAATCGCTTTTGCCAAGGCAATATGTTTCACCGCCGGGAAAGGCCGGCCGCCCGTGCCGGATAAGGTATATGCGTTTCATGCCCGCCCCCGCTTCCAAATGACCTTGCCCAGGGCGGCATACAAGCTGCGCCCGCCCTCCGGCAGTTTTTGCAGCAGCAGCTGCCCGTCTGTTACAGTGGTGCCGCACAGCACGCAAACGCCATGATCAAACACCACCGGCGCCAGCGGCAGAGAGGGGCCGGTTACGATGACCTGCGCCGCGCTGCAAAGCTGCAGCAGGCGGGGCAGCGTTTTATTTGTAAAGGTCATGCCGGTAATGAACACCACGTCCATCTCCGGCAGCAGGTACTCCTCCGCGCTGTCGGGCAGATCACCCTCGCGCGGGTCGCGTTCAAAGATCAAAAACTGCTCTGCCGAGCCAAACAGCTCCTTCGTGCCGGGGAAGTGGCCTATGCTTGCCACTTTTTTGCCGGCGCACAGGGGCGCAATATCTCGGAAGGCGTCCCCGCCGGGTGTGCCGGGGGCGAATATCTCCGCGCCGCCCGCCAGCAGCTTGTCCGCATGGTTATACCATGCGTTCATTGCTGCCATACCCAGTGCCGCCTGCTCAAAGTCCCAGCTTTTGGCTTTGGCGGCAAGATCCCTGAGGGTTGTGCCCCGCAGCGCATCCACCGTGTTCAGCCGACCCTCGTTCCAGCAGCCGCTTGTCAGGGTGGCCAGACCCATATTCCCCTGTGCGGTGACTGTCACACGGGTGGGGCCGAAGCATACCTGCTCCGCCTTTACATGGGCCGGGATGCCGTCTATAAGCTCATCATACAATTTCCACATTAATATATCTCCCTGAAAGACTGTGTTGAATTATCGGAAACTTGTGATATAATCTCAAATGAGAATAATTGCGAGGTGGAGCAATGCCCCCTGAATAATGGGGCTTATGCAGGAGGAATAAACCATGAAAAAGCTGCTTTCTCAGCTATCCTACGAGATGGAAGAAACAAACGATGTGATGGTCGTGACCATCGTGGCTGAGGCCGGATCGGCTCCCCGCGGGACGGGGGCAAAAATGCTGGTGGCAAAGCGTGGGCTGGTCATCGGCAGCATCGGCGGCGGTGCCGTTGAAAAGCGCTCAGAGGAACTGGCGCTGGAAATGCTGGCCGGACAGCGGTCGGGTATCCACGACTTCACCTTGCACGCAGGCGGTGCAGAGGATATAGGCATGGTATGCGGCGGGGATGTGACCGTGCTGTTCCAGTATGTGCCCGGCAGCAGTGAACTGTGGCGCAGTGTATCCGCACAGGCCGCCAACAGTGAAAACGCATGGCTCATCACTTCTGCCGACGGCGGCAAAGCCTTTGTATGGCAGGAAGGGGACAACGCCCACGGCGCACCGGAGGAATTTATGCGTCAGGTGCCGGGGAAAAAGGTGCTGTATAATGACGGCTGGCTGGCGGAGGCGCTGCCCCATGAAGATCGGGTTATCATCTTTGGCGCGGGGCATATTTCCCAGGCACTTTCCCGGATGCTTCCGGCACTGGATTTTAAGCCCGTTGTATTCGACTGCCGCCCCCAGTTTGCCGCACCGGAGTTGTTCCCCCGGGAGGCGCAGGTCATCTGCGGCGATTTTGAGCGGATCGCAGATTACCTTACTGTGGATAAAAACGACTATGTTGTCATCATGACCTCCGGCCATGCCCATGACTATACCGTCCAGTATCAGATAATGCAGGGCGAATACGCCTATCTGGGCGTGATCGGTTCAAAGAATAAAACCGCCACCATCAACAAGCGCCTCACAGAAGCAGGCATCCCCGAGCATAAACTGGGCGGGGTGCACACGCCCATCGGCCTTTCCATAAAGGCGGTGACCCCCGCGGAGATAGCCGTCAGTGTCGCGGCCGAGCTGATCCTTGTTCGGGCGCAGCTGGGTACCCGCAATGAGACCTTCGGCGGGGTAAACTGATGACCCGGCCCTTGCCGCAATGCTGCAGTACGCAGGCGCGGAACATTAAAATAACCTGTAATAACCCCGCACAGCCATGCCCGGCCTCGCCGCCGGCGGCTTCGTGCGGGGCTGTGCTTTGTCCGCGGGTAACAAGCGTCAGCTTATATTCTTATATAAGAATATAAGAAATTATACTCCACCGGGTCAGGCAAGTCAACATCCTGCATCATTTGATATTGACATGTGCCGCATTCGGGCGTATATTCTTCTTCGAGAATATATTCGAACGCGAGAACATAAGCGCACAAAAGGGAGGAACATAATATGAAAAAAGGGCTTAGTCTTCTGCTTGCTGTCATGATGCTTGTGTCGCTTGCTGCCTGTGCCGCTGACAGCGGCGATACCGCCGCCGATACACAGCAGACGGTTTCGGGCACTGTCGGAACGGAAAGCGCCGATGCCGGCTCCAATGAGCAGGCCGGCCCTGATACAACATTTATCTTCACCGATTCCTGCGGCAGACAGGTAGAGCTTCCGGTGGATATTCAGCGCGTCGCGCCCAGCGGCGCTGTTGCGACGATGATCCTCGCCGCTGCTGCTCCCGACAAAATGGTCAGCGTAGCCAATGCACTTGACGACGGTCAGGCGGCTTACCTGCCGGAATCACTGTTCGGGCTTGACGCCACCGGCCAGCTCTACGGCAGCAAATCTACCCTGAATCTTGAGCAGCTTCTGGCGCTTGATCCTCAGGTGATGATCGACTTCGGCGACTATAAAGAGAGTATAGCCGCCTACCTTGATGCCTTCACTGAGCAGACCGGCATCCCCGCCATATTTATCGAGGCCGACCTGGATTCCATGGAGGCCGCTTTCCGCACTCTGGGCACCCTTCTTAACTGCGAAGAGCACTGCAATGCGGTGGCTGACCTTGTGGCAAAGACCATGAATATGGCCGCAGAAAACTCCGCCAAGCTCAGTGATGATCAGCGCGTGTCCGTCATGTTCACCACCGGCACCGACGGCCTGGGCACCAATGCCAGAGGGTCCGTACATGCGCAGGTGCTTGATATCGTGGGTGTTGTCAATGCCATCGTTGTTGACGAAGTCAGCAACAAGGGCGGAGGAAACCAGATCAACATGGAGCAGCTTTATATTTTCGACCCCGATATTATCGTCATGAGTCCTGAGGTCTCTTACGAAATGGTCACTACCGACACTGCCTGGGCGCAGTTGACCGCCGTTCGTAACGGGCAGGTATATGTGATCCCCTCCGTCCCCTACAACTGGCTGGCAAACCCGCCTTCCATGAACATGATCCTTGGCGTATGGTGGCTGGGCAACATCGCATATCCCGAGCTGTACGACTATGACATGGTAACCGTGGCACAGGAATGCTACGAAACACTGTGGGGCTACGAACTGTCTACCGCCGAGGCGCAGGAACTGCTGGGTCTGAACTAACGGCATTCTCAAATAAGAACAAAACAGACAGGGACGGTTCCCCGTCCCTGTCTTAATTTTTAGCGCTTCGTCAGACCCGCAGCGGCTTACAGTGTGGCTGCGCTGCCGTCCGATTTATATGCTGCCTCCACCATTTCCATCAGCTCCACCGCCTCGTCAATGCCGTGCATGGTGCAGGGTACGCCCTCATAAATGCACTTGGTCCAGTACATCTGGGGGGACAGGCCGCCCTTGGGCACCTCAGCCGGATCGACGGTATACGCCTCACCGTTGTTGAACCAGCAGCGGATGCCGCCCATGGAGGTGCTTATAATATATCCCTCGGTACCCACGACCTCGAGACAGCCCTCAAATCTGGGGCATATCAGACCGCCCTCGGCGATGCCGATGGTGCCGTCTGCATACTGGAACATGGCGGAGAAATAATCCTCACCGCCGCCCTGTTGGCTCAGCTGGCTGACATGGTTGAACATACCCATGGCGCTTACGGGCTTACCCAGCAAATAGTGCAGCACATGGATGGAGTGATGCCCCATATCCATCATAACTCCGCCGCCGGCTTCGCTGCGAATCACATACTGTGTCACCTCACCGGGGTTTTTGTATATCAGATCGTGCCCGTTGCGGGAGCGCACCGACAGGATGCGGCCCAGCTTGCCCTCGTCAATGAGCTTTTTGGCGTACAGCACGGCGCCCCGCTGCACCGGGTCGGACATTACAAAGCGTGTGCCGAACTTCTCCTCTGCTGCGTGTACCGCGGACTGAATGGCCTTCGCCTCTTCCACGGTGGCGCACAGCGCCTTCTCAACATATACATTCTTTCCCGCGTTGAGGGCGCGGATAAGCAGGTCGGCATGATCCACGGTGGCGCAGGTGACGATCACGCCGTCAATGTCCGGATCGCTTACCAGCGCGTCGTAATCGGTGAAGCAGCGGACATTCTTTTCCTGTGCCCACTGCCGGGCAATGGCGGGATCCTTGTCATAAACCGCCACAAGCTCACAGTTGGGAATCGGAATGCTCTCGATCCTGTTGGTGAAGTCTTTTGCGTGGGAGTGCCAGGCACCGGCACAGGCAATGCGTACAATACTCATAATACCCTCCGTACAAGAATTAATATCAGTATTATACCAATCCTCTGCCTGCTTGTCCACAGCCGACGCTGTTTTTACTCCCGCTTAGGCCAGATTAAACAGGCACAGAATGAGCCCGTAGACCACACTGGCACTGATGCCGAATACGATGACCGGCCCTGCGATGATGAACAGCTTTGCCGCCATACCGGTGATGAAACCCTCGGTCTTGAACTCAAGTGCCGGGGACACGACAGAGTTTGCATAACCCGTGATAGGGACGAGAGTCCCAGCGCCGCCGAATTTCGCGATCTTGTCATAAATGCCCAGACCCGTCAGCACCGCACCAATGAGTATAAGGCAGATCGAAGTGGCGGAGCCGGCCGACTTTTCATCCAGGCCCAGTTTGGTAAAGCCTGTGTTTATCCCCTGGCCCAGGCAGCAGATCAGCCCGCCGATGATGAAGGCACTGATAATATCCGGTAGCAACTTGGATTTTGGGGAGCGCTTTTTTACATATTTTGCATATTCTTCGTTGGTCATTTTCATGGCGGTCACTTCCGTTTTTCGAATTGTTGTATCCGTATTTTTTGCCGCCCGACGGCAGTTATGGCTACCAAATTGCGGAAGCGAAGGTTTTTTGAGCAGATTTTACATTCTGTTTATTAAAATCCGCTATTATGTGCTATATTATCGAAGGTGTATTACCGACACAGCGCGGCGGGAAGGGGAAAGAAGGCTGACAATGAAAATTGAGACCAAATCCATAGTCAAGGTGTGTGTGGGCATTTTCCTGCTCTACCTGTGCATTACATACTGGGGCAAGGTGGCCGGCATTCTGACCGCCATTTTGGGCGCGGCGTTGCCCCTTGTGATCGGTTGCATTATTGCATATGTAGTCAACATTGTTATGAGCTGGTATGAGCGGCACTGGTTCCCCCGCTCCAAATCGGCTTTCGTCATCGGCAGCCGACGGGTGTTCTGCCTGCTGGCGGCGCTGCTGACTATGCTTGCTGTTGTGGCGCTGGTGGTGTGGCTGGTCGTGCCGCAGCTGGCGTCCTGCGTAATGCTGATCGTTGATGTGATGCCGGGCGTGATAACAAAATTCATTGCCGGGCTGCAGGAACGGCAATTCCTGTCTGAAGAAAATCTGGCCTTCCTTACCGGCATTGACTGGAAGTCCCGCATAGGCGACATGGTGAAAATCTTCACCTCCGGTGTGGGCAGCGTAATGGATACGGTCATAAAGGCGGTCAGCACCGTATTTTCCGGCATTGTTACGGGTTTTCTGGCCTTCATTTTTGCGCTGTACATCCTCATGGGCAAAGACAGGCTGGGCGCCCAGGCTAAGCGCGCGGCAAAGCACTATCTGCGTGAAAAGTGGTACGCCCGTATTGAATATGTGCTTGGCGTTCTCGATGACAGCTTTCATAGATACATCGTCGGTCAGTGTACCGAGGCGGTGATTCTCGGCCTTCTGTGCACACTGGGCATGCTGATCTTCCGCTTCCCATACGCCACGATGATCGGCGCCCTTGTGGCCTTCACCGCCCTTATCCCCATCGCCGGCGCGTACATCGGCGCGGGCGTGGGTGCGTTTATGATCCTCACCGTTTCGCCCATGAAGGCACTCTTGTTTATTGTCTTTCTTGTGATACTGCAGCAGCTTGAGGGCAATCTTATCTACCCCAGGGTGGTGGGCTCATCCATCGGCCTGCCGGGTATCTGGGTGCTGGCTGCCGTCACCGTGGGCGGCGGGATTATGGGCATCGCCGGTATGCTTCTGGGTGTGCCGCTGACGGCCGCGGTGTACCGCATGATTAAAGACGACATGAATAAGCCCGCCAAGGCGAAGAAGACCGCACAGCTTACGGTCAATGTGGACGTTGATGTGGATACACAGCCCGGCGCCCCTGTCGCCGTTGATGTGGATGTTGATGTTGACGCGGATGATTGACATCGCCCAAGAGAAGAAAGAACAGCAATAACAAACGCCGCCGTGGTTATCCACGGCGGCGTATTTCTTTTACCTGCGGCGGCGTATGCCGGGTTCATTCTTCGTCGCTTTCGATAAGGCCGTAGCCCCCGTTGTTGCGGCGGTAGACGATGGCAAAGGCGTTGTCCGCGTCCTGATTCTTGAAGGCGAAGAACTCATGCCCCAGAAGATTCATCTGCAGGATCGCCTCTTCCGTGGTCATGGGCTTAATGGCAAAGCGCTTGGTGCGGATGATGTCGAAGCTCTCGCTCTCTTCCTCTTCGGCGGGCAAATCCGGCACCTGGTCGAAGGCACCTTCGCGCAGGCGCTTTTCAAGACGGGTCTTGTTCTTTCTGATCTGTCGCTCTATCGAAGCGACAGCGGAATCAATTGAGGCGTACATATCCCCCGTTGCTTCACTTGCGCGGTAGAACATGCCGTTGCTTTTGATGGTGACCTCGGCGATGTGCCGGGCCCTTTCGATGGAGAAAGTGACATAGGCGTCAGGTTCTACCCTGAACAGCTTTTCCAGCTTGCCGATCTTTTTCTGGGCGTAGAGTTTAAGATCCTCAGTCGCCTCCATCTTTTTCGCGGTGAACGTATACCTCATAATTTCCGCTCCTTTCCTGTGTAGCGTGTACGGGGCGGCGGGGCGCCGCCCCTTCTATGGTTATTATACCATATTTTCCCTGCATTACAAGAGAGGATTTTCGTCAAAGTGTTACTTTTGTGTAAATCTTATCTCACTGCTCGTCAAAACACATGGCGTCGGCAATATCCACAAGGGTGCACACCTCGAACATGGCACGACTGATAAGCTCGTCAATATCCGGGGTCTGCTTCTGCCCCTTGGGTATGGCGCTGTGCAGAAGCGGCTCACCGTCCTCTACGGCAACATACAATCTGTCGTCTATAATGGAAAAGCGGATGCGTCCGGGCAGCTTTGCCTCGGCATCCATGATTGCGTTCATGGTTCTGAAGCTGAGCACCTGCGGCACCAGTGACAGATTGTCGGCGAATACATTGTAGCGTCGGTCAAACTCCGTCGTGCCGGTGAGTATCTGCCGCCCCTGAGTGGAAAGGGAAGCGGCGCCTTTTTCGTATATCCATATACGGCCCGGGTAAGCGTGCTCCATCCTGAACATGGCGAAGGGGCCTTTGAACACCACGGCATCTTCATCCCCGGCCCGGCCCTTAAGGGTCAGATTGCTCATGGCAACATGCAGGCCGCGGTAAAAAGCGCTGATGTAGGTGCTGCCCTTGAAGCTGCGCGCGTTCATCGGTACTATGCCGGAGGCGCGCACCTCCCACTCCTCCACGGAGCCGTCGGGGTTGTATTCGTATCCGCCGAACACCTGGGTCAGGCACATGGGCACGATGCTCTCCTGATAAAAGCGGTCCAGTGCCTTGATGTCGTTTTTGCGTATGGCGCTCAGCGCGATGCCCGCGCCGATCGCAAGAAAGAAGGGTATACCCACAAGAAAGGACGCAAAGCACAGCGGCGGCAGCCAGGCGGGTATGCGCCTGCTGCGGCGGGAAAGCTCAATATACTGGTTGCGCACCATGGGCAGGGCCAAAGGAAATTCTCTTTTTGCCATGGCTCTCCTCCTGTTGTTTTATGATTTCATCGCTGGCGGGTGACGCAGCACCCGGTCGATTAGGGATTCTTTGTTGTTTTGGACGCGTCCGTCCATCACCGCCTCCAGGGCGTCTTCCAGAGCGTTGCCGATCCCGGCGCCCTGCAGCCCCAGCGCGGCAAGGTCGCCGCCACTGATTGCAAGCTGCCCGATGCTGACGCAGTCATCCCTGGTCTCTATGCCCTCGAAAAGCGCCTGTGCCCGGGCAGTGTCGCGGCCCATTGCACTCCATAATGCGGCAATGTCGCGCCAATTGCCGCCGTAGGCGGCCATAAAGCGCCGCGCTGATGGAAGGTCTGCCGGCGGTGGGCTTCCTGCCCCACGGATCACACCGACAACGGCCTCAATGTCTTTGTTTGAAAAGCGCAGTCCGCGCATGAATCCCGCTGGATCACTGTGCCCGTACAGCAGTGCCGCCAGCCGCAGATTCGCGCGGGGTGGCGCGCTGTCGCACAGGGCGGCCTTTTCGACGGTGAATAGCTCAGCACCCACGGCGGAGTCGAGTATACCGCCGTAGTCCCGCATTACCCGCCCGGCGGCGGGGCCAATGAGCAGTTTGCACAGCTCGTCTCTCACCCGCTCTTTGGATACGGCGCTTATACTGTCCTTCAGCGCCCACGCGGCGGCAGCGGTTTCAGGCTCAATTTCAAAGTCGAGTACCGCGGCGAAGCGCAGAGCGCGCAGTATGCGCAGTGCATCCTCATCAAAGCGGCGGTGAGCATCACCGACACAACGGATGATGCGCCGGCTCAGATCGCCCTGCCCGTCGAACAGGTCGGTCAGCTCCCGCCCGTCGGTGGCCATGGCGTTGACGGTGAAGTCGCGGCGGCTCAGATCCTCATCCAGCCGTGTGACGAACTGTACACTGTCGGGGCGGCGGTGGTCTGCGTAGCCGCTCTCCTGCCGCAGTGTGGTTATCTCAATGGGGCGTCCCCGCCACAGCACGGTCACCGTGCCGTGCTTTAGACCTGTGGGAATGACCCGCTCACCTTCAAACACGCGGCAGACCTCATCGGGCAGGGCGGCGGTGCAGATGTCGGCGTCCTGCGGCTTCACGCCACGCAGCAGATCGCGCACATAGCCGCCCACCACCCACGCGCCGAAGCCCGCGCCGGTGAGCCTGTCTATCGCCGCCTGTACGTCTTTGTCAGGTATCATTGCCGCATCCTTTCCTTATAATCATCTCCGTCTGCAAAAGCTACCCATTTACAGAACTATATCAGTCGGGCAGCTCCGTGCCCTGTGAAAACTTGATGCCTGCGCTGCGGCGCAGAGTTTCCATCAGCTTTGCGCTGTTTATCATGTGGCTGCACACATCTTGGTATTCATCGCGGCTCTCGTGCATCCCGCCGACAAAGCGGACAAAGCGCCTCACTTCATTGGCCATAGCCTCGGCCTGTTCGATGGCGGGGAACAGATTTTCCCGACCTTCCCGGGAGACAAAATATATGCCCGACAGCATGGAGATAAGATCCACGGTCACGGTGCCTTTGTCGCCCAAAATTTGGGAGTGGAACGCGTCGTGGGATATCTTCGACCACTCCAGGCTGACGCACTTGTCGTCATAGTGCAGCAGCGCGGAGCCCGCACCATCTGCCCCGGTGGGGAGGAACACCGCCCTTGCAACAGCCTCATTGGGCGTGCCGAAGAGCATCACGGCGGCGCTTACACAGTATACGCCTATGTCCATCAGCGCACCGGTGCACAGCTTAGGGTTAAATACATTTGGCATTTCACCCGCCAAAAGGGCGGGATATTTTGAAGACAGCTGACAGTAGCGGATGTGGGAGCTGCTCACCCTGCCGCAGCGGTCTATGGCGCGGCGCAGCTTATCAAGCTGCGGCTGATGCAGGCTCATCATCGCTTCCATAAAAACAAGTCCGCGGCGCTCCGCCTCATCCAGCAGATGTTCAAGCTGCTCCGGCGTGACGGTAGCCGGCTTTTCGCACAGCACATGGCAGCCTGCGCGCAGGCACTGCAGCGCCTGGGGATAGTGCAGACTGTTCGGGCTTGCGATATATACGGCATCGACCTGAGCACACAGACTGTCTATGCTGTCGCTTACCGCGGCTTCGGGTGCGTTCTTCGCGGCAAACGCCATGCCGGTTTCCATACTGCGGGAATATACGCCCGCCACCC
The DNA here is from genome assembly GCA_045605145.1 of Oscillospiraceae bacterium. GTDB lineage: Bacteria > Bacillota > Clostridia > Oscillospirales > Oscillospiraceae > CAMNAO01. Next base: position 12,348 of record JAZUPH010000011.1, read on the forward strand.
GGGCGCAGCCGCTGAGGGTGCAGGCCTTTGAAAAAGTGGCCGCGATGCTGCCCGTGCCTATGATTCCAAAATTTATCATTATATTCCTCTCAGTGCGGCAATTTCACTTAAACCGCATATAAATGCCGCCCGGCGCAAGGGCGCAGGGCGGCAGCCAAATCATGTAAACGAATCCTTCACGCCGTTGTCGGTTTTGCTGTCCTCTTCCGCCTCGGCAGTGTCATCACCCGGTTCGGGCACGGCGGGCTCGTCTGTGTTTTCGCCCGGCTCCTGCGTGTCGGCATCGGGGTCAGCCCCGGTATCGGTATCGGTATCCGCGTCGCCGTTGCCTTCCGTATCAGGCGCTTCTGCGGTGTTCGCTTCGCCGGCGGTTTCATCTGCCGCCTGCTGTTCGCCGCCGTCCGCAGCCTTGGAAGGCTCCTCTCCGGTCTCTTCCGTCCCGGCATCATCGTCCCCGGCGCCGCCGGTCAGACTGTCGGATACGCTGCCGCCTGTGGAAGGACTGCCCGTGGAGCCGCCCCGACCGTCGTTGTCCCTGAAAGGCAAATCCAGATACAGACCGCTGTCGGTGTAGACGATGTAGTTCTGCCAGTTGATGTACAGATAGCCGAACAGCACCACAAGGGCAAGGGCCAGTATCAGCAGTGCCTTTGCGATCTTACGAAATATGCCGCGGGGCTTATATACTCGCCCGTAACGCTCGTTCATTCTCCGTCCTCAAAGGCCATGACTTTGTCAACGCGCCTCTGGTGGCGGCCCCCGTCAAAGGGGGCGGCAAGGAAAGTGTCTGCAATGCGCAGTGCCAACTCCGGCCCGGTGACGCGTGCGCCCATGGCAAGAACATTGGAGTTATTATGTCTGCGGGTCATCTCTGCCGAGAAGCAGTCGCCGCACAGTGCGCAGCGAATACCCTTATGCTTGTTGGCCGCTATGGACATGCCGATTCCGGTGCCGCAAAGCAGGATGCCCAGCTCGCACTCACCGCCGGTGACGGCCTTGCATACCTTGTCGGCGTAGTCGGGATAGTCACAGCTATCGGTGCTGTAGGTGCCCATGTCTGCACATTCATAGCCCTGTTTGCTCAGATGCTCAATAAGCTCAGCCTTCAGTGTAAATCCGCCGTGGTCGGATGCAACAGCAATTTTCATATCGTAACCCCTCATTTTTCCAGCGGGAGCATCATTGGCTCCCTGTTTTGATAAACAGTATAATACCTAAAGCCCAAAGAAGCAAGCATATCCCGCGCTTCTTTAAGCCCTGCTCCCACACCCTGCGCCGTGTGGCTGTCCGAGCCCATTGTCACAAGATCACCGCCCAGCGCCCTGTACAGGGCGAAGACCTCTTTAGACGGGATAAAGTCGCCGTAGCCGTAGAAAAGACCGGAAGTGTTCACCTCCAGTGCGATGCCCTTGTCCCGCATCAGGCGAAACAGTGCCGTCAGTCGGTCTGTGTAGGGCATGAAGCCGTCCCGGACCGAGATCCCCTTCCGCGCCATATAGCGCAGAAAATAGCCCAGATGCGCCAGTGCGTCAAAACCGCCCATGGACACAAGCTGGATGCACTCATCAAGATAGTCCTTTGCCAGCATGTCAAACCCGCTGCCGTCGCCGTAGTCGTAGATGTAAAAATCGTCCCGACCTTTCAGATTGTGTATCGAGCCCAGCACATAGTCGAAGGGCCACAGGGCGGCGATCTCACGGCCTTTTTCCGGGTCGTGATTGTAACCGCCGATCTCAACGCCCAGGAGCAGCCGGACTTTGCCCTCCGACCGCTCTCTGGCGGCGAGGAAGGCGTCGTAAAGCTCGGTTTTTGCGCTGTATGGGATCAAAACATGACCCACCTGCGCGCTCAGCGCACCCATCGTGTCCGGGTCAAAGTCGGCAAAAACGCAGTCATCAGCGTGATCGCTTATGCAGATGTATCCCAGACCTGCGGCCTGCGCCGCCTGTGCCAGCTCATCCATTGTGCAGTGTCCGTCATGGGAGAAAATGCTGTGCACATGGCAGTCGGATAGAAGTATGCTCATTTTTTGTTCTTTTTCTTTGTGGCCTTGCCGCCTTTACCATCAAGAGACTCACCGAACTGACGCAGCAGCTCTTTCTGCTCACGGTTGAGGCCCTTGGGCGTCTCAATATTTACGGTGACATACTGGTCGCCGCGTCCGCTGCCGTTGACATAGGGTATGCCCTTGCCCTTGAGGCGGAAGGTGGTGCCGGTCTGCGTGCCCTCGGGCAGGTTGTATTTTACATCACCGTCCAGCGTGGGTACACGCAGCTCCGCGCCCAGTGCGGCGTCCACAAAGCTGACGCCGATGTCGCACAGGACGGATGCGCCTTCGCGGGTAAACAGGGGGTGAGGCTTGACAGACACAGTGATCAGCAGATCACCCTTGGGGCCGCCATTGGTACCGGCATGGCCTTCGCCGCGCAGCGAGATGGTCTGCCCGTCGTCGATGCCGGCGGGGATGTTCACATTCAGCTTGCGGCTTTTGCGTACGCGGCCTGCGCCCTGACAGGTTTTGCAGGGATTCTGAATGATCTTGCCGCTGCCGCCGCAGTTGGGACAGGGGGCATTTGACTCCATCGTCATGCCCATGACCCGCTGACGGGTACGGATTGAGCCGGTGCCGCCGCAGTTGGTGCAGGTCTGAGGATCTGTACCCGGTTCACAACCGGTGCCGCCGCAGGACTCACACTGGTCAATGGCGTTTACCTTGATCTCTTTTTCACAGCCGAAGGCAGCCTCCTCAAAGCTGAGGGTCAGACCGACGCGGATGCTTTCGCCCTTGCGAGGGCCGTTGCGGGGCTGTCTGCTGCCGCCGAAGCCGCCGAAACCGCCAAAGCCGCTGAAAATATCGCCGAAAATGTCGCCCATGTCGAAGCCGCCGAAGCCGGCACCACCCTGACCCGCGCCGTAGCTGGGGTCAACACCGGCAAAGCCGTACTGGTCATAGCGCGCCTTCTTCTGCTCATCGGAGAGGATTTCATAGGCTTCGTTGGCCTCTTTAAAGCGCTCTGCCGCCGCCTCATCACCGGGATGCAGGTCGGGGTGGCAGTCCTTCGCCACTTTGCGGTATGCCTTTTTTATTTCGTCGGCTGTGGCGCCCTTGTCGACGCCCAGTACCTCGTAATAATCGCGTTTATCTGCCATATTGAAAGCTTCCTTTTAAGAAGAATTGTTTCGTTGAAAATATATGTAACGCCCTGGGGCGGAGTTTGCGTAAGTAATGGGTGTGCGGTGGTGTATCGCGGGCGGATGGTATCCGCCCCTACGGGGTGCGTATAATGCGGCATGGAACCCTGTAGGGCGGGGGCTTGCTCCCGCCGCCGATAATGCGCCGCACTCTCACGGGCAATCCGTTTTCTCTCCCTCAGTCAAAGGCCGCCGTTTATCGTCGGCCTTTGCCAGCTCCCTCATCAGAGGGAGCCTTCGTGCTGCTGCGGGTCGCGGTTGGAATTATTAAACGCACCGCGCGGGCGCACCGTTTTTCGGTACGCCCGTCGGCAACTTGCAGAGATTTTAGTCAAAAGGAGAAATATCCGAAAAGTTAAGTTGAAACAGCTTTCAGCTTCGGGCCTTACTTGTTGTCGTCCACGACCTCGTAGTCGGCGTCGTAATAGTCGCCCTGAGGGCCGTTCTGGCCGGGCTGCTGATACTGCTGATACTGGGCATTGGGATCGCCCTGGGGAGCGGCCTGCTTATAGATCTTCTCGCTTACGGCGTAGAAGGCCTTCTGCAGATCCTCGGTTGCGGCCTTGATGGCGGCGGAATCGCTGCCCTTGAGGGTCTCCTTGAGCTTTTCAAGACCTGCGTTCAGGCTGTCCTTGTCGGAAGCGTCCAGCTTGTCGCCCAGCTCGGAGATGGTCTGCTCGGTCTGATAGACCATCTGGTCACCGGCGTTGCGGATGTCAACCTCTTCCTTGCGCTTGGCGTCCTCGGCTGCGTACTGCTCAGCCTCTCTCACGGCGCGCTCAACATCTTCCTTGGAAAGATTGCTGCTGGCGGTAATGGTGATGTGCTGCTCTTTGCCGGTGCCAAGATCCTTGGCGCTGACGTTTACGATGCCGTTGGCATCGATGTCGAAGGTGACCTCGATCTGAGGTACGCCGCGGCGTGCGGGTGCGATGCCGTCCAGATGGAAGCGGCCCAGGCTCTTGTTGTAAGCGGCCATCTCGCGCTCACCCTGCAGAACGTTGACCTCAACACTGGTCTGGTTGTCGGCAGCGGTGGAGAATACCTGGCTCTTCTTGGTGGGGATGGTGGTGTTGCGGTTGATGAGCTTGGTGCATACGCCGCCCAGAGTCTCAATGCCCAGGGACAGGGGGGTGACGTCCAGCAACAGGATGCCCTCCACATCACCGCCCAGAACGCCGGCCTGGATGGCAGCGCCGATGGCAACGCACTCATCGGGGTTGATGCCCTTGAAAGGCTCTTTGCCGGTCAGGCTCTTTACGCGCTCCTGCACGGCGGGGATACGGGTGGAGCCACCCACGAGGAGGACGCGGCTCAGATCGCTGGCCTTCAGGCCTGCGTCAGACAGGGCCTGATTGACGGGGCCGACAGTGCGCTCGACCAGATTGCGGGTCAGCTCATTGAACTTGGCGCGGGTGATGGTCATGTCAAGATGCTTGGGGCCGGTAGCGTCGGCGGTGATGTAGGGCAGGTTCACATTGCTGCTGGTCACACCGCTCAGCTCGATCTTGCACTTCTCTGCGGCCTCACGCAGGCGCTGCATGGCGACCTTGTCACGGGTCAGGTCAATGCCCTCGGCCCTTTTAAACTCGGCTGCCATATACTCAACAAGCGCGTTGTCGAAATCGTCGCCGCCCAGACGGGTGTCGCCGGAGGTGGCAAGAACCTCAATAACGCCGTCGCCGATCTCCAGAACGGAAACGTCGAAGGTGCCGCCGCCAAGGTCATAGACCATGATCTTCTGATCCTGCTCTTTGTCCAGGCCGTAGGCCAGGGCCGCCGCAGTAGGCTCGTTAATAATGCGCTTTACCTCAAGACCGGCGATCTTGCCCGCGTCCTTGGTGGCCTGGCGCTGGCTGTCGGAGAAGTAAGCGGGGACGGTGATGACCGCCTCGGTAACGGTGGTGCCCAGATAAGCCTCGGCGTCGGCCTTCAGCTTCTGCAGGATCATTGCAGAGATCTCGGGGGGAGAATACTTCTTATTGTCGATGCCCACTTTATAGTTGGTGCCCATTTCGCGCTTGATGGACACGACAGTGCGGTCGGGATTGGTGATAGCCTGGCGCTTTGCCACCTGACCCACCATGCGCTCGCCGTCCTTGGAGAATGCCACGACGGAGGGGGTGGTGCGGTTGCCTTCGGCGTTGGCGATAACGACGGGCTCGCCGCCTTCGATAACTGCTACGCAGGAATTGGTAGTACCCAGGTCGATACCGATGATCTTGTTTGCCATAATTGATTTCCTCCTGTTATATGTGAAAATGTGTGTTGTTTATATATTTTCCGCGGCGCGTCAGTTGGCGACGACCACTTTTGAATATCTGATTATTTTTTCGCCCAGTGAAAAGCCTTTTTCAAACTCCTGCACCACGGTGTTCTCGCCCACGCTGTCATCCTCGGTATGCATGACCGCCTCATGTACGGCGGCGTCGAAGGGCTGCCCCACGGCTTCGATGGGGGTCACGCCCAGCCTTTCAAGGATGCCCTCAAGCTGGGCCATGGTCATCTCCACTCCCTTGAGGAAGGCCTTGTCCTCGGTGCCCTGTCCAAGGGCGCGGGACAGATTATCGTATACAGGCAACAGCTTTAAGATGGTGTCAGCCTTCACATCGTTGTAAAGCGCCTCTTTCTCTTTCTGGCTGCGCTTGCGGTAGTTGTCATATTCGGCGGCAAGGCGCAGATATTTGTCCTTGTCGGCGGTAGCAGCTTTATCCGCCTCTGCCAGCTTGTCGTTGGCTTCTTTGAGCGCCTTTTCGGCGTTGTCCAGCTTCTTGATTGTGTCGGCGAGAGCTTTGGCCGTTTTGTAATCCTTCTTCTGCCGGCCTGCGGGTTTCTCCTCAGCGGGCTGTACTGCAGGCTCTTCTGCGCCGGTGTCCACCGGGGTCTCGTTCACGGCTTCGTTTTCGCCGGGCTTGTTCGTTGCCATTGTAAAATGTTCTCCTTACTTTGTTGTGGCTTATCCTGCCGCCCTATAGGGCGGTTAATCATTCATCGTCATCTTCTACCCTGATGTGGGGCAGAGCCATTGGCCTGTTGGGAAGAGGCAGGCCGCCACCCTTTGTCATGGCGCTCAGGCTGTCGGCGATATAGCTCAGCCGCGCCGCAACAGAAGAATAATCCATTCTTGTGGGGCCGACCACGCCGATAAGCCCCTGCATATTGTCGCCTGCGTCGTACCGGGCCACGATAACGCTGGAATCCTTCAGTTCTTCGGCCAAATTCTCCGGGCCTATAGTTATTTTTATGTTGCTGTCACCCTCCGGCTGGGGAAGCTGAGCCAGCATGGGGCTGTCCGTCAGATACTCCATCACCCGGTGGGCCTTGTTCACATCCTTGAACTCCGGCTGACCCAGAAGACGGGAAGTGCCGGCCACATAGGTCTCGGTGTTGCGGGCCTTTATAAGCTCCTGCAGGGCGAAGCCTGCGACCACGCCCACGATGCCGTTTTCATTGGCAACGCTACGCTCGGTGGCCTCAATAAGCTCCGGCGTGAAGCAGTCGTCGGTAATGCCGGTGAGGTTCGCGTTAAGTACGGTGGTCAGCCGCGTCAAAAGCGCCTGGGACACGGGGAAGCGGAAGTTCACCAGCTTGTTCTTTACCTGATTGTTTGAGAGCATCATCACGATGATGATACCGTCTTCGTCCATGGGCAGAAACTCAAAGCGCTTTACAGTAAGCGGCGCCGCGGCGGACGCCATTGCGTATGCCGGGAAGTTCGTAAGCTGACTTGTCAGCTTGCCCACATCGCTTATCAGCCCGTCCAGGCGCTCCATCCTCTGGCGAAGGCCGGCGTTAATCTCCTCCGCCTCCTCAGCGGAAAGACGGTGCCGCTCCATCAGCTCATTTACGTACAGGCGGTAGCCCTTGGGTGAGGGGATGCGCCCGGCGGAGGTGTGCGGCTGCTCAAGATAGCCCATGGCGGTCAGATCCGCCATTTCGTTGCGGATCGTGGCGCTGGAGAAGCCCAGCCCCGCCGTGTCCACAATGGCCTTTGAGCCGACCGGTTCTGCCGTATCGATGTATATCTCAACGATGGCACGCAGTATTTTCTTTTTGCGTTCGGTAAGCTCCATCGTCCACCTCTCGTGTATCTTCGGGGGTTTAGCACTCTCGACCTCCGAGTGCTAACCATAATATAGTATTCCACGCCCTGAAAGTCAATACCCCGTAACAAAATATTTACATAAATTACCGCAACGGAGTCCTGCCCTGCCGGGAGAGGCCACTCTCCTGTGGGTAGAGAGACAATTTTAAATGTAGATTGCCTGCATGGACGGTATGTGATAATATTGTAGACACTGTTAATACTGTAAATACAGACCAAATTAACGATAAGGAAGGCACACCATGGCACTTAGCGCCAAAACGATCCGCGCCCAGTTGTCAGCGCTTCAGCCGCTGATGAAAAACCTGTCCCTTGAGACCACGCGCCGGGGGCAGAACATGATCGGCGAGCTGATGGAGCTGAAATACCGCGGGCAGGTTACGGACAGTGAGCACTGTTTTGAAAATTTCTCCGGCGCATGGGTCATCCCCAAAGATGAGCGGCGCCGGGGCGTAATATTGTATCTCCACGGCGGCGGCTATACCTGCGGCGGGCTGGACTACGCCAAGGGCTTCGGCTCAACGCTGGCAGTGCTCACCGGGGCCAAGGTGTTCTGCGCGGCGTACCGCCTTGCACCGGAGCATCCCTTCCCCGCGGCGCTGGACGATGCGGTGGAGGCGTACCGCCATCTGCTGCAAAAAGGCTACGGCGCCGAGCATATCGCCCTGTGCGGCGAAAGTGCCGGCGGCGGGCTATGCTATGCCCTGTGCCTTAAATTAAAAGAGTTGGGTCTTCCCATGCCCTGCTGCGTGATCGCCGTTTCGCCCTGGACCGACCTGACCGCCTCCGGCCCATCTTATGAGGAGAACCGGGATTCAGACCCCTCCCTTACCCGGGAACTTTTGGATTTCTATGCCGCCTGCTACACCGCCGACAGGGCGGATCCCCTGGTCTCACCCCTCTTTGCCCGGCTTGAGGGTCTGCCGCCTTCCCTGATTTTTGCCGGTGGGGATGAGATACTGCTGTCCGATGCCCGGCTTATGCACGAAAAACTGATTGCCGCCGGCTGCAGCAGCCGACTTATTGTAAAGCCGGAGCGCTGGCACGGCTATCTCCTGTACGGACTTGAAGAGGACAGCAGGGATATGACCGCCATTTGCCGTTTTCTGGATCATGTCATGGCCCGTGAGCAGAAGCTCAGATGGATGCGCCTTGACAACGCGGCGAAGATATACCCCGCCGCCCGCAGACGCAGCTGGAGCAATGTATACCGCCTCTCCGCAACACTGACCGAGCCGGTGGATGCAGCAGTGCTGCAATCGGCGCTGGATGTTACCGTGCGCCGCTTCCCCTCCATCGCGGCGAGACTGCGCCGCGGCGTATTCTGGTTCTACCTTCAGCAGCTTGACGCGGCCCCCACCATAAGGCGTGAGAGCAGCTATCCACTGACCCGGATGTCGTCGGAAGAAATGCGGCAATGCGCGCTCAGGGTGATCGTGTATAACAAACGCATCGCCGTTGAGCTTTTCCACTCCCTCACCGACGGCACGGGCGCCATGATATTCCTGAAAAGCCTTGTTGCCGAATACCTTCAGCAGCGCTACGGAGTGCATATACCCAATACCGACGGCGTGCTCGACCGGCTTGATGCCCCCTCTGAAGCGGAGCTGGAGGACAGCTTCCTAAAATACGCAGGGCCGATGAAGGTCGGCCGGGGAGAGCGCGGGGCGTGGCACCTTTCCGGCACACCCGAGACTGCGGGCTTCCTCAACCTGACCTGTTTCAGCCTGCCGGTTGAGGATGCGTTGAACATGGCGCGCAAATATAAGGTGAGTCTTACTGCCTTTTTAAGCGCGGCGGTGATGCACGCTCTGCAGAATATGCAGAAAGAGCAGGTGCCGGATGTAAGCCGGCGAAAGCCCATCAAGGTGCAGATCCCCGTGAACCTCAGGCGACTGTTTGAAAGCAGCACACTGCGCAACTTTGCCTTCTACACCACGCCGGAGCTGCTGCCCCGTCTGGGGGAATACAGCTTTGAGGAAATATGCCGCGTGGTGCAAAGCAACATGATGGCACAGATCACTCCCAAACAGATGAGCATGCGGATCGCCGCCAATGTGGCAAGTGAACGCAGCTTCATCATCAGAATCATGCCCCTGTTTGTGAAAAACATTGTTATGAAGGCCATATTTGATGTGGTGGGAGAGCGCAGCAGCTGTCTTTGCATCTCAAACCTGGGTGCGATCACCCTGCCCGAGGGGATGGAGCGCTATGTGGAGCGGATGGACTTCATCCTCGGCTCACAGGCCACATCACCCTACAACTGCGGCGTGCTCAGCTACGGCGGCACACTGTATATCAATTTCACCCGCAATATCCGCGAACCGGGTCTGGAAAGCCACTTCTTCCGTGTGCTTCGCGACATGGGTCTGCGCCTGCAGGTGGAAAGCAATCTTCCGGATTAAGGGGGAGGAAAGACAGATGTATTGCATAAAATGCGGCGTCAAGCTGGCAGACACAGAGAAAAAGTGCCCCTTGTGCGGCACCATACCCTTCCATCCCGACATAGTGCGCCAGGCGGCGGAGCCGCTGTACCCCCGGGACAGCTATCCCGGCACTCAGGTCAGCCCCAAGGCCGCAATGATCGTGGTCACGACCCTTTTTATCATGCCCCAGATCATTACCCTGCTGTGCGACCTGCAGATAAACGACAGGGTCACATGGTCGGGCTATGTTATCGGCGCGCTGCTGGCGATATATGCCATGGTCGTGCTGCCCTGGTGGTTTAAAAAGCCTAATCCGGTCATTTTTGTACCCTGCGGCTTTACTGCAGTGGCACTGTATCTGTTGTATATCAGCCTTTACACCCGTGGCGGCTGGTTTCTGTCCTTTGCCTTCCCTGTGACAGGGGGCGTGGGGCTCATCGTTACCGCCCTGGTGACCTTGCTGCGCTATGTGCGGCGCGGGCATCTATATATCATCGGCGGTGCCTTTGTTGCCATGGGACTGTTTATGCCGGTGACGGAGATCCTTCTCAATTTCACCTTCGGACTGACCCACAGGTTTATATGGTCCCAGTATCCCCTTACCGGACTTGTCCTTTTGGGAGGTATGCTGATATTCCTCGCCATCAACAGGCCGGCAAGAGAGACAATGGAGCGAAAGTTCTTTATCTGAGGCAAGGCAAATATTATGCCGATATTTGCAGGAAAACTTTGACAATATCAACATCTTTGGTATAATAAATTCAAGCTGAACCTTAATATCACCTAAGGAGAACGACCATGGAGGAAGCGAAGATAAAACCCCGATTTGCCGTCGTGACGGACGGATTTTCCAACCTGCCCGGACGGGTGCTGAAGGCATTGGATATCCATATCATGTCCTGCACTTATTATGTGGACGGGGAGCCTGTCGAGTACAGCGGCGATATCGAGACCTTTGATGCCCACGCCTACTATGACCAGATGCGCCAGGGCAAAAAAATAACCACAGCGCTGGTCAACAGCCAGAGCTTTATAGATCGCTTCACCCCCTTCGTCAAAAAAGGGATGGATGTTCTGTATGTGGGCCTTTCCGGCGGCGTCAGCGGCACCTTCCAGGCTGCGGTGCTTGCCGCCAAAGAATTGATGGAGGCCTTCCCCGGCCGCGTGATCCGCACCGTAAACTCTCTGGGTGCCAGCCTTGGTACGGGCATCCTTACCTGCCGCGGCGCCGATCTGCGCGATGAGGGCAAGACCGTTGACGAGGCGGCGGACATCCTGGATGAGGAGACTTTGCGCCTTTGTGAGTTTTTCACCGTTGGCGACCTTGAGTATCTGCGCCGCAGCGGCCGCGTCTCCGCCGCCACGGCAAAGCTGGGCACCGTTCTTGACATCAAGCCCCTGCTGTATGGCGATTATGAGGGTCATATCGTGGCCTGCGCCAAGCATCGCGGCCGTAAGCGCGTGGTGGATGCCATCGTGCAGAAGTTTGAAAAGCTGGCTGTGGATGTGGAGAACAGCCGCGTTGCCATCTCCCACGGCGACTGCCTTGAGGAGGCTGAGGCTCTTGCCGCCCGCGTGTGTGCCATTGCACGGCCTAAAGAGATGATTATCTGCCCCCATGAGCCTTTCACCGGCTCCCATGTGGGCCCGGGTATGCTGGCGCTCTACTTCTTCGGCACCAAACGCAACGAGTGATATTTTGTGCATATTGAAAAACGCAGGCTCCCTGTAATGAGGGGAGCCTGCGTTTTGCTGTTAAATTCTTATTTTTGCTCGATTTCTATTTTTCCATGTTTGCTTTCGTATTCGGCAACATGCCGTTTAAGAAACTGCTCAATTTCCTTGTTCGCGGAACGGCCTTCAGACTCAGCCACATAGCGGAATTTCTGAAACAGAAGCCTGTCTACTCTTAAGGTGTATCGCAGCAATTTGTCGTCCATATCTGCACCTCATATACGCCGTAGCGATGTTATTATGACGCAATTATAGTGCAAATATTGCGTTGTTCCCAAAATGGTGGTATAATGACGCCAAAAAGACGCAGTAATTTTACGATGGAGGGACAGATATGAAGAGTGATAATGTGGATTATAAGAAATTGTATTACTTGCTTATGAATGCGGTAGAGGACACAATTAACGATCTTATCGAAGTGCAGCGCCGTTGTGAAGAATTATATCTTCTGGCGGGGGATGAAAAAGAACAAAGAATCGAAAAATGAACGCAGGCTTCCCTTATTAAGGGGAGTCTGCGTTTTACTGTTAAATACAATGTCACTGAGTGAGGTTTATTTCAGACCCAGCTCTTCGTCGAGTATGGCGGCGGCGCGGCGCACCAGCTCGTTGCAGCTGAGCAGGGTCTCACCCGGGTTAGGCTGCCGCTTCAGTTCACGGCAGATTATGCTGCCGCCGCACTGGGCCATAAAACGCTCGGCAAGGCGGCGTGTCATGGCGGCGTCCGCGTTCTTATCCTCCGGCGTGGGCACATTCCCGTGCCCCAGCAGTATGCCGGCCGCCATAAACATACCCGTCACGGCTCCGCAGACCTCACCCATGCGGCCCATTCCGCCGCCGAAGGTGGATGTGAGCTTCAGAGCGGTCTCCTCGTCAAGGCCGGTCATGTCGTTAAAGGCCGACAGCACCGCCTGTGCGCAGTTCATGCCGCTTTTGTGCAGGGATGCTGCCAATTCGTCGTGTTTCATATTCATTACCCTATTATCTGCCGCGGGTTAAGCCCTGCGGCGTCTTTTTTCAGCTTCAGCTTGCTGCGCCATGCCCTGCTCAGACACAGTGCGCCGGCTGCAAAGGGAAGCGCCATCACCGACACGCCCAGCCACAGCCACGGATCTTCCGCCGCCCACCACAGCCAGCAGGGCGGCATCGCGGCCCTGAGCGTACTCACAGCCGGGACGGTCAAAGCAAGGTCCGTAAATATAGGCGACAGAGCAATGCCGCCCAAAAGCAGCAGCACCACAAGAGTCTGTGCGCGCCCTTCGTCCCTGAACAGTGCCGACAGAAGCAGTGACAGGGGAATCAGCGCCGCGATATAGGCCGCGCAGGGCAGGATAAGCCCCGCTGCCGCGTCCCCGTTGGGAACAAAAGCGGCTGCTGTCAGACCCACAGCGGCGGCGACCAGGATAAGCAGGCCGCGCACCAGCACGTTGGGCACAGCGGAGCATAGCAGGCCGCGTCGCAGGCCGACAAAGGCGGTGACGGAGTCAAGATCGCGCCCAAGTGTCGGCAGATTGCCGTACATCACCAGTGCAAACAGCACTGCCGCCGCACAGCCCATAGTCAGCGAGCGGGCACGGGCAGATGTGGGTGCCTGTGCCGATGATGCGGTGCTGATATCAAAGCTGAATCGCAGGCCGCCGTCAAAATAGCGTTCATACCGGGCGGCAAATTCTCCCGGTGTGACGCCCTGGTCACTGAGTGCGGGAGCCGCCACATAGGGTGCGGCATAGCGGTACAGCATTGCCGCCGCCGCGATGCGCGCCGTTTCCGCAGATGCAGAGGACGGGCTTGTGACCAGCACAAGAGAAGCGCCGGTATCGCCGCTTTCGACCCGCCCGTCAAGTCCGGGCAGGATAATTATTCCGCAGTCCAGCTCCCCACTTTCGATGCGGCGCATCAGATCCTCCTCATCGCTGCAGGGTACAAAGCCCTGTGCCAGAAGACCGTCAGTGATCGCCGCTGCGGTCGCGCCTCCGTCAGTGTCGCACACTCCCACGGGGGGGTACTCGGTGCTGCCGCCCGCCATGGGCGCCAGGGCGATGAGCAGTGCCGCCGCCGCGAGGGCGAGGATGAATGCCCTGTCGCGCAGGCAGCGCTTAAGGGCGAAAAGGAGCCATTTCATGCCTCGTTACCTCCCACCAGTGCAAGGCGAAGCCGCCGCCGGATAAGCAGCGTTGCCGCGGCGGCATATACAAGGGCTGCCGCGCACTCCAAAAAGCCAAGGCTGCCGCCCAGCAGGGGCGCCAGCAGACCGCGCACAGCGCCGAAAGGCGTCAGCCGCGCCAGAAGCAGCAACGCGGACGGCAGCATACTGCGGGGGATAAGCCCGCCGCACAGGAACAGCCCCGCGAAGTTTGTAAGTGCGCTTACCGCACCTGCACTGCTACCCAGGGACATTACCAGCGCCGACTCCCACACGGTGACAAGCAGCGCGGCGAATATGGCGGGCAGCGCCGACCACAGTGCCGGCGCGCTGCCGTCCATGCGGCACAGCATCCACGCCGCAAGGCCGATGAGCACCAGTCTGAACAGGGAGGGCAGCAGAATTTTATACAGCATATATGCGCCGTCCGACACGCCGCAGGCGCGCAGCCTGGGCAGCAGGCTCAGATCCTCCGTAAGCAGGCGGCGGAAAAACATAACGCACAGCCCCAGAAGCAGCACCAGCCAGCAAAGGCCGTAGTGCGCCATAAGGCTCATGCCGGTATCTTCATAGTCAAGGGTGCGCATTGTGAAATAGTCATCAAATGCGCCTACAGCCGCGTTAAGCAGGCTGAGATTGGATTGGGTCAGATAGTCGTCATAGACCGAGTTAAGACCCTTTTCTCTTATAATATCTTCTCCGGCGAACACGCCGTACTGCCCGGCGGCCATAAGTATCTCACCGGCGCGGGCAATTTTCTCCACCACGTCGGCATGCAGCGCCGCCGCAGGGGACAGGATTATTTCACCGCGGCATTCACGGCCGCGCATGATGGCCTCGAGATAGCCTTCCGGCAGGATTATCACCGCCGCACATTCGCCGGCTTCAAGGGAGTCCATTGCGGCCCCGCGGCGCGCGGTGTCAATGCTCAGGGCGGATTCCATAAGCTGCTGATCCTTGACCACGCCAATGGCAAAGCGGCTGGCAACGGAACCGTCCTCATCCACCAGCATTACACTGATTGCGCCGTCACCGCCCGTGCCGCCGGAAAAGGACAGGGCGGCAAGGCCGCACAGCGCGAAAAACAGCGCAGCAAGAACAAGCGCGGATAAAAATCCGCGCTTGAACAGTTTTGCGTCACGAATAAACATTCCGCGCTGCTTCATTCAGACTCAGTACATGGAGTACATCAGGTCTTCAACGATGGCGTATACTTCTTCCACCAGATCGTAGATCTCATCCTCATCAAGGGACAGGATCTCAGTGTAGGAGGGAGCCTTGGGTACATCGTCGTCGGTGTCCACGGTGATGGTGATGGCGCTGAGGACCATAGCGGCCTCTTCGATACTCTCGCCGTCCTCGGTGGCATCGGTGAAGGTGATGGTGTAAACACCCTTTTCCTCGGTGTATTCACCGGCAACGCCGATCAGATCGTAGGTGTCGTCCATGGTGAATTCCCACTCACCCTTTTCCTTGTCAACGACAAATTCGATGGAATAGTCGTAGTAGGGGTTGTCACAATAGTAAATAGAAGCCTCGAAAGCCTCGTCAGTGTCCTCTTTCACCTTGTACTCAAAGGTGTAGGTGCCGTAATAATCGGTCATCTCGAAGGAGATCTCAGCGGGGTTGGACAGATCAGGGCCGATGATGAGCTTCATCTTCTGATAGCCGTCGTCATATTTGAAGCCCAGCAGGTTGCTGCCCTTCAGATAGAACTCAAACTTCAGTGTGACGTCCATATCGTCGGCATCCTCGAGAGCCTCTTCCATCTCCTCGAGGGCGTCGCCGATGCTGTCGTACATCTCGTCGATGGCATCCTGCATATCGTCGGAATCAATATCCATGCCGTACAGCTCGGAATACAGCTCGAACAGCTCGGGGTTGTCGTCCACCAGAGTAACAACGGAGTCAAGGAACTTCTCCAGCTTCTTGTCGCCCTCAACCTCTTCCAGCATGGCGATGCCGATGTTGATGATGGCCTCGCCGTCCAGCTTCAGGCTGACAACATTGACCTTGGTCTTCTCGCCGCCGATCTTGATCTCGTCCTTCTCGGTCTCGCTCTCGCCATACTTGAAAGCGGACTTGATGAGCAGCTCAATATACTTCTCGGCGAGGGTGCTGCCGTCATCGTACAGCTTGGTCACGGACTTCTCCATGCTGCCTGCGCTCTCGAAAAGAAGCTCCATCATTTCCACGGCTTCGTCGCCTATGTAGAAATCGCTGTCCTCATCGAAGAAGATGGAGTCAGCCAGGTTCTTCTCCAGGTCTTTGATGCTCATGCCGTAGGCATCGCCCTCAAGAAGCCACTCGGAGGAGAGGACTATCTCATCAGCGCCAAGGAAGAAGGCTGCGTCCATCTCATTGCCGAGAACGTCTGCAGTCAGCTCAAGGGCGGTCTTGCTGCCGTCCAGATCAAAATAGAACTTAAGCTGTCCTTCGGCAGACATACTCATGCCGGCCATTTCTTCCATAACATCGGACAGATCCACACTCACGGCGATACTGCCGCTGTTGGCGGTCTCTTCAACGGTCTGGAGGATGGGGTTGCTTCTAAGATCACTCAGGGTGTTCATGGCTGCATCGGGGACCTTGTTTTCAGGTGCTCCGCCGCCGGCCAGAGAGGCGATCAGGATAATGACCACGATCAGAGCAACAGCGCCGATGGCAGCGGGAATCAGCCACTTGGGCAGGTTGGGAATAACGGGGCCGCCGCTCTTAACGCGGGACCTCTTCACCGGAGCCTGCTGGGGCTGTGCATACTGGGGCTGCTGGTACTGAGCATACTGGGGCTGCTGGTACTGAGGCTGCTGGTACTGAGCGTACTGAGGCTGAGTATACTGAGGCTGAGTATACTGAGGCTGAGTATACTGAGGCTGCTGGTACTGAGCGTACTGAGGCTGAGCATACTGGGGTTGCTGATCTGCCGCATACTGAGCGGGCGGGACCTGCTGACCCTCTGCGGGGGTGTAGGACGGGATGTTGTTTTCGTCCATGGTCTTTCTCCTTTCACTCCGGCGCCTGGGCGTCGGCATGTTACTTATATAACAGCGCAAATTTGCGCTGTAATTGACTGAACTGTTCTTCGCTGCTGCCTGTGCCCAAAAGCTCACCACGCTGGTAGACTTCGGCACGGCCGCTTTTTATAACAACGAGGCGGTCAAAAATGGGGAAAAATTCATCCGGGTCGTGGGCAACGTAGAGTATGGATTTCCCCGCTGCCTTCAGGGAGGCGAGCAGCCATACCAACTCGCTGCGGGCGCCGGCGTCCAGCGCCTCACACGGCTCATCCAGCAACAGAATGTCGGGCTGCGCCGCCAGAGCGCAGGCGATACTCAGCCGTTTTTTCATTCCGCCGGAGAGTTTGCCCACACGCTTTTTGTAAAACTCGGCCACGCCGAAGGGCGGCGTTTCCGGCATGGGCTTTCCTGCCAGCGCACAGAAGAAACGCAGATTGTCCGCGGAGGTCATATCCTCCATCAGACCGGTCTTCTGAGGCACATAGCCGATGGAGCCGCCGGCCTCAACCGTGCCCGAATCGGGGCGCAGAATACCGGCGATAAGGGCCAGCGCTGTGGACTTGCCACAACCGTTGGCACCGGCAATGACCACACATTCTCCGCATTTCAGCTCCAGCCCGAAGCCGTCAAGGACTTTGTTGCCCCTGTATGAAAAGCATATGTCGCTGACCTTAAGCATATCCACCCCGCACCGCTGAGCCAGACAGCGGCTGACAAACTGACAGAAATATTAAGAAACGATTAAGTATCTTGCATTATATCATGCCTTGTACCCGCATGCAACCGAATTTCGCAATTATTGCCGCCAAATAGTGGCAAGTTGCCGCAAAAAAGCCGCAAAAAATCGCAGGCGGCTTTTGAATAAAGCCGCCTGCGCAGGTCTGCATTTGCTTATTCAGTTTGATTAGCCTGCAATGCGCGGTCCGGGTCAATGTTACTCGGCCACAACAACAAGTACGCTGATCACCTGGTCGTTTACATCGTTGGTGAGGGTCAGCACAGTGGTGCCTTCCTCCGCGCCGGTAATGTAAACTATGGCGGTGTTGTCCACAAACTCGCCCCACTCAACGCCTATGCCGTTTCCTGCATAGCTGTGGAATACGCCGCCGTCATAAGGGAAGTAATAGGGCATTTCAGCAGTCTCGCCCACGCGGACGAACACGGCACGGCTGTAGGTGGTGTTGTCGCTGTCTGCCAGAGTAAGAATCTCTTCATACTTGGCTACGATGGGTGCGTTTTGGGCAGCTTCGTTGCTCAGGTCATCGATGCGGCCGCGCAGCGATGCGACATATTCCTCATTGGTCATGTACTGGTACACATTAAGGGCGGCAAGTGCGCCGATGAGAAGAACGATGAATATCCAAAGAATAACCTTTCCGGCAGAGCCCTTTTTCTTCTCCTTCTTCTCTTTGGGAGCTTTAGGCTCCTTCTGCTTCTTCTCCTTGGGAGCTTTAGGCTCCTTCTGATTCTTCTCCTTGGGAGCTTTCTCTTTCTTGCCCTTCTTGCCTTCGTCCGCCTTGGGCGCTTCCTGTACAGGCTGTTCGATCACCGGGGGTGCGTACACCGGTGCCTGATATGTATATACGGGAGTCTCCACTACAGGAGCGGGAGCTTCGACAACGGCAGTCTCAACGATGGGAGCTGCCTCAACGGGGGCCTCAACGACGGGAGCTTCCTCAACGGGAGCTGCAACAACAGGGGGCTCCACGGCGGGGGCGGGGGCGGGCGCTGCGGCCTGATTTGCGCCGCAGTAAGGGCAGAAACGGCTGGTGTCCGGCAGCTGTTTGCCGCAGTTAAAACATACCATAAACTGACATCCTTTCAATTCATTTGCAGGGGAGGAACATTCCTCACCTTTTGATTATACAACATAAGCCGCGCTGTTTCAATGGGTTTTCGCCGCCGCGGCTACGATGCTTTTTGCTTTTTTTGCGGCTGTTATTCGTCATAAACTCCGCCGCCGATAAATTCACGCAGCATTGAGTCCGGTGCTAAAAGATGGTCGGGTATATCTGCGAAGCGTTCCAGCGCGGGCAGTATCTGCCGCAGCTCTTCATAGCGCTCGCTCCCCTCGGGGATGACGGCAAAGAGCTTTGCCGCGTTGTCATGAAGAACATTCACCTCACAGGGGAAGGAGGTGTCAAGCTGCAGATGGGCGCTGTCTTTAAATGGGGAGATATAGCTCTTTTCACCCCGGCGCACATTCGCCCACAGGCTCATGGTATATGCCGCGTCCGCTCCGCGGAACAGGCTGTCGCGCACGGTGCGGCGCATAAGTCGCATCCATGTGCCTTTGAACACCGTCTCATCTCCGTCGGTAACATCGGAGCGGGCACTGATGTAAAGGCGGAAGGCCTCGGGATGGGCATCGGTGATGTGCCCGTTCAGGGCGTGTATACCCTCGAAGATGACCATTTCACCCGGCTTGGGATGCAGAATCTTGCTCGATGACATTGAGCGCATCTGGCGTGAGAAATCGTAGCGCGGCACACGGATCAGTTCGCCCCGGCTCAGACGGGAAAAATGCTCATTAAGCAGATCCAGGTCAAGGCAGTATGGCGACTCAAGGTCGTAATCGCCTTCGGGTGTGCGGGGATAGTCGGCGGAGCTGAGACTGCGGAAATAGTTGTCCATCTCCACCGAGTGAGTCACAACGCCCATGCGGCTCAGCTCGTCGCGGATCTTGCGGGCGGTGGTGGTCTTGCCGCTGCCTGAGGGGCCGGACAGCAGTATGATGGGGCTGGCCTGCCGATGCTCAAGTATCATCTTCGCGGCAAGGCGTATCTTATCATTATACAGCTCGTCACATTCTTTTAGGAAGGCGGCGGGGTCGCGCCGTGCCTTTTCGTTTATAAGGTTCAGATCGTAGCTCATGGCGGTCTCCTTTCTTTCGCAGGCATGCTTATAGTTATATAATCGGCAGTTTTTCGTGAAATGTCAATCGAAAATTTGTGCAGTAATAAAATATTTACATATACGCCCGCGAGTGTTTGCGCTGTCTCCACCCTGATTCGATGGATATCACCGCCAAAGCGGGGCAAAATAGGGCATCGGCAATACTGCCGCATGATTAATTGGAGGACGACATTATGAAAGCGATCGTAATGGCGGGCGGCGAGGGCACGCGCCTTAGGCCGCTGACAGCGGACATGCCCAAGCCGATGGCGCCCATTATGGGCCGCAGTGTGCTTGAACATATGCTGCGCCTTTTAAAAAAGAACGGTGTGGACCAGGTACTCATCACCCTGGGCTACATGGCTGCCGGTGTTGAAAGCTGGGCCGCCGCCGGGCCAATTGACGGACTTGAGATCACCTGCCGCCGTGAGGATACGCCTCTGGGCACGGCGGGCAGTGTTCGCGCCGCCGCCGACTGGCTGGACGGCGAGGATTTTCTGGTGGTCTCCGGCGATGCCGTGTGCGACTTTGACCTTGCGTCCTGCGCGGCCTTCCGCCGTGATAAGCACGCCGATGCCGTGCTGGTGCTGTCCGCAACGGAGGAGCCGGGCGAGTACGGCAGTGTCATCACCGACGCGGACGGGCGCATAACGGGGTTTCTGGAAAAACCACGCAGTGACAAGGTGGCAACAGACTATATAAATACGGGCGTATACGCCCTTTCCCCATCGGTGCTGGAACTGATATGTGAGGACGGCCCCTGCGACTTCGGTCGTGATGTGTTTCCCCGTATGCTGTCTGAGGGGCGGCGGCTTTACGGCCTGCGCGCCGCGGGGTACTGGTGCGACATCGGCAGCATCCCTGCCTATCTGCGCTGCTGCCGGGATGCCCTTGAGGGGCGCATTGACCTTGACCCTGCGGCACCGCTTGTTAGAAAGGGACTGTGGTGCGCCGGCGAGCTGCCGGAGAAGGTGACCATTCTGCCGCCGGTGTATATCGGCAAGGACTGCGCCATTGAGCCGGGAGCCGTGCTTGGCCCGGCCGCCATACTTGAGGACGGCAGCAGCGCTGCATCCGGGGCGCGGGTGACAAATTCCGTGGTGATGGGCGCGGCGCTAAGACGCGGCGCGCTGGTAGGCGGCTCATGGCTGGGGCGCGGTGCGGTCATCGGAGAGCGCGCCATCGTGTCAGACGGCTGTGCTGTGGGCAGCGGCGCCGTTGCCGGTGCCTGCAGCATGCTTGAGGAGGGGACGCGCCTTTGGCCGAAGCGGGACGTGCCGCCGGGCGAACAGGTCAGCGGCAGCTTTGAGGACAGACCCGTCCGCGGTCCGCTGCGTTTTTCCTCCGGCGGGGTCATCCGTGGCGAGTGGAATGCCCAAATTACGCCCGAATCCTGCTTTGCGCTGGGTTGTGCCTCCTCCCGCTGGGGGCGCGTGGGAATTTCCTGCGGCGCGGGTCCCGTCGCCCAGCTTGTGATGTCCTCGCTGCAGTGCGGCGTACGCGCCGGCGGCGGCAGTGTGGTAGAGAGCGATGCGGACCATGAATGGGCCTGTGCCATGACCGCCCGCCGTATGGAGCTGCCCCTTGCCATATTCGTCCGGGAAAGCGCCGGGCAGGTAACCCTCAGCTTCTATGGGGTCACCGGCCGCCCTGTCACCCGTGAAGAAGAGCGCAGGCTGGAATCCGGTGCCTCCGGCAGTCTGCGCATCGCGCCCGCCGAAAAGACCGGCGGCCTTATCCGGACAGAGGGTGCCGCCGGCGCGCTGGCGCTGGATGCGGCAAAACGCATGAAAAACCACGGCGTGTGCGTTTGGGTCGAGGGAACGGGAGCAGAAGCGCGGCTTCTGTACCGTGCGTTGGAGCTTGCGGGCATCACGCCCAAAGGCGGCGGTGTGATGCTCCGCCCCGAGGAGGGCGGCTTCACCCTCACCGGGCGGGACGAGACAGGGCGGGATATATTCGCCCGCGACAGTCTGATGCTGTCGCTAATGAGTTGCCTTGAATCCGGCCAGCGCCAGCTGACCCTGCCGGAGTGGGCTCCCCACGCGGCAGTGACACTGGCAGAAAAGTACGGCGCCCGGGTTACTGTGGAGGGACGGGAGAGCGAAACCGCGCCCCCTCCGCCGGGTGCGCTGGACATGGCGGCGGATATAATCGCGGCCCTGGGACGGGGCGAACGGCTTTCGGATATGCTGCGCGGTCTGCCTCCCTATGCGGTGGCGGAGTGTGAGGTGCCGGTGCGCTTCGGTGCGGCGGTGCTGCGCCGTCTGCGTGAGCAGTGCCGGGATATGGACAGCGACACCACCGACGGGCTGGAGCTGTCAAAAGAGGGACGCTACGCCCGCCTGCGCAAAAGCGCCGACAGCCTGCGCATCAGCGCCGAGGCTTCGGATATGGAGGCGGCGCAGGAGCTGTGCTTCCGCCTGCGTGACCTTGCCCGCGCGTCCGACAGAATATAGCTTTCCGCACCCCGCCGGGATCGGCGGGGTGCGTATTTTACTGCGGCTGATTGGGGTGAGGCAACAATTTCCGGCTGCAGGTCACAAAAGATTCACATATAAATACTTGCCCCCGATGCAGAGCGGGACTATAATGATATTATAGGTTTTATGCCTTGTTTCAGCTTAAATAATCACCGTTACACCCGGAGAGAGGGAGCAGAGAATGGCTGACAAAAAGAAGATCAAGAATAGAGGCATGATGGATAAGCTGGCTACGTTTATTGTGGATAAGCGCCAGTTTTTCTTCCTGCTGTACATATTTGCCGCAGTGTTCTGCGTATTTTCCATGAGCTGGGTGGAGGTTGAAAACGATGTTACCACCTACCTGCCAGAGGATACCGAGACGCGCCAGGGCATTGTGGCCATGATGAATAATTTCGTCACGCCCGGCACGGCGCAGGTCATGGTGTCCAACATCACCCTTGACACGGCCTGGGAGCTTTACGATGTTATCTCCGGCGTGGACACAGTGGTCATGGCCACCTTCAACGAGAATGAGGAGCATTATAAAAATGCCGCCGCCCTTTACGATGTAACCTTCTCCGGCGGAGTTCAGGACGAGGCGACCATCGCCGCCGTGGAAGAAATAGAGGAGAAGCTGTCCGGCTACGACACCGCCGTTTACACCACCGTGGGCGTGGATGACAAAGCAATGCTCCGTGAAGAGATGGCTACCATCCTTGTCGTGGCGGTTATTATCAGCGCTACCGTGCTTATTCTCACCTCCCGCTCGTATGCCGAGCTTATCGTGCTGACCCTTAACCTGGGTATGGCGGCGCTTCTGAACATGGGTACCAACTTCATCTTCGGCAAGATCAGCTTTATTTCCGACTCCATCGCCGTGGTGCTTCAGCTGGCGCTGGCCATCGACTATGCCATCATCCTCTGCCACCGATTCTCTGATGAGCATGAGACGAAGTCTGCCCGTGATGCCTGCATCTCTGCCTTGTCCAAGGCCATCCCCGAGATAAGCGCATCGTCTCTGACCACCGTGTGCGGCCTTGCGGCGCTGAGCTTTATGAAGTTTTCCATCGGCCTTGATATGGCCATGGTGCTCATTAAATCCGTGCTTTTGAGCCTTTTGTCCGTGTTCACACTTATGCCCGGTCTGCTGATTCTTTTCAGCGGCGCCATCGACAAAACCAAGCACAAGAAGCTGTTGCCTGATGTAAACTTCCTGGGGAAGTTCGCGGTCAAGACCCGCCGCGTCCTTCCCATACTGTTCGTCATTTTGCTTGTCGGCGCCTTCTATCTGTCCAGCAACTGCCCCTATTGCTACAGCTTTACCGACCTGCGCACGGTAAAAATGTCCGAGCAGCAGCAAGCCTACTTCAAGATCAAAGACAATTTCGGTACCACCAACATGGTAGCTCTCCTTGTCCCGGTGGGCGATTATGAGGCGGAGGCCGCCATACTTGAGGAGCTGTCCGCCCGCCCCGAGGCAAAGAGCACCATGGGCCTTGCGGGTATTGAGGTGATGGACGGCTATACCCTCACTTCTGCCCTGACTCCCCGTCAGCTGAGTGAAATGATCGGTCTGGACTATGAGGTGACCCAGGCGCTGTACGCCGCCTACGCACTGGAGCATGACCAGTACGGCGAGATACTGAGCGGGCTTGAGGAGTACACCGTGCCCATGTTCGATATGTTCATCTACCTGGTGGACGAGCTTGAGACCCGGAACATATCCCTCGAGGGCGAGGGAATGGAGTCCATGGGCGATATGCTGGGTCAGCTTGATACCGCCCGCGCCCAGATGCAGAGCGAGGAATACAGCCGCATGGTCATCTATCTGAACCTGCCCGAGGAGAGCGATGAGACCTTCGCCTTCCTGGATGAGATCCGCGCCATCGTTGGGCAGTACTACCCCGGCGATTATTATGTCGTGGGCAACTCCACCAGCAGCCGCGACCTGTCCTCATCCTTCGTCAGCGATAACCTGATGATCAGTCTGCTGTCGGCGCTGTTCGTCATTCTGGTGCTTCTGTTCACATTCCAGTCCGTGGGCATGCCCATACTGCTCATCGTGGTCATTCAGGGCAGTATCTGGATAAACTTCTCCTTCCCCACCATCACCGGTGAGCCGCTGTACTTCCTTGGCTATCTCATCGTAAACGCCATTCAGATGGGAGCCAATATCGACTACGCCATTGTTATCTCCAGCCATTATCAGGAGTGCAAGGCCTACCTGCCCCATAAAAAGGCCATTGTTCAGGCGGTCAACGCCGCCTTCCCCACCGTGTTCACCTCCGGCACCATCATGGCCTCCGCCGGCCTTCTCATCGGCAACCTGTCTGCCCAGCCCGTGGTGTCCATCATGGGGACCTGCATAGGGCGCGGCACTATAATCTCCATCCTCCTCGTTCTGTTTGTCCTGCCCTCCGTCCTGGTCCTTGGCGACTCGATCATCGAGCGCACCAGATTCCGCGTGAAGGGTATTGAGCTGCCCACCCGCACCGCCAGCGGCACCATGAGGGTGCAGGGCCGTGTGCGCGGCTACATCTCCGGCTATGTTGAGGCCGATTTTAACGGCATCATACACGGACAGTTCAACGCCGCCGTTTCCACCGGCGGCCAGGTCGATACCCTGTCCGACAGTGCCGCGCCGCCGGATGCTCCGCCTGTTTCCGTCCGTGAGAATGGAGGTGGGGCAGATGCGTAAACTGATAAAGAGCGCGCTGTGTATCCTTCTTCTTGCCTGCCTTGCCGGCGGCTATCTTGCACCCGGGGCAAGCGCCCTGTCATACAGAGCCATCGACTCCGCGCAGGAGCTGCTGGAGCTGGCGGAGAATTGCCGCCTTGACAGCTACAGCCGTGGGCTGACGGTGTCACTGAAGGCCGACATTGACCTTGAGGGCGTGGAATTTGAGGGTATCCCCACCTTTGGCGGCACCTTCATGGGAAACGGACACAGCATCACCGGACTTTCCGTCACGGGAGACGGCTCGGTCAAGGGCCTGTTCCGCTATCTGCAGACCGGCGCCCTGGTCACCGACCTGACCGTTGAGGGCACGGTTGCCCCCGGCGGCAGCCGCAATACCGTGGGCGGCATCGTGGGTGAAAATCGCGGCATACTCATCGGATGCAGCTTTGTCGGCACGGTGTCCGGAGCCCAGAGCGTAGGCGGCATCGCCGGAGTCAACGCAGTGGGCGGCATTATCGAGGGCTGCAGCGTGCAGGGTGAGATCCACGGCAGCCACTTCGTCGGCGGCATCGCCGGTGAGAATGTGGGCGTTATACGCGGCTGCGAAAATCTGTCGGAGGTGAATGCCACCGCACAGCAGAACAGTGTGGAACTGTCCGATGTCACCCTTGAGACTCTTACCGGCGCGGAATCCGTAACTTCCGTAACCGATATCGGCGGCATCGTCGGCGGCAGCAGCGGCGTCATACGCAGCTGCGTTAACCGGGGCACCGTTGGTTACCGCCACATGGGCTACAATGTGGGCGGTATCGTGGGCAGCCAGAGCGGCTATGTCACCGGCTGCAATAACTTCGGCGCGGTATACGGCCGTAAAGAGGTGGGCGGCATCGTGGGACAGATTGAGCCCATGACCAATATCGAATACCATACCGACACCCTGCAGATGATACAGGCCGAGCTCAGTGAGCTGGAGGAGCTGACAAACAGAGCCGTGGGCAATGCCCAGGGCGCTGCGGGCAGTGTGAGCGGTCAGATCGGCCGGGTACAGGGCTATATCAATGACGCGCAGGAGGCCATCGATACCCTTCTTCCGGACAGTGTTCCGGAAGAATTCCCGGAAGATTTTGAAAACATCATTCCCGATGAAGACACGATCATCGCGGCGCGGAATGCACTGGGCAGCAGCATGAGCGGCATATATAACTCCCTCAACGGGGCCATCGCCTCCCTTGGCGGACTTATGGGCGGGCTTTCCGGCGACATGGGCGCCATCGGCGAAAAAGTGGGCCAGATCAGCGCCCTGCTGGACGGCGCGTCGGAGAATCTGGGCGGCACCGTCAGAGATGTTTCCGATCTGGATACCGAGCTTGACCTTACCGGCAAGGTTGCCGACTGCAGAAACGCCGCGGATGTACTGGGCGATCTGAATGTGGGTGGCATCGTGGGTGCAGTCTGCATCGAAAATGACCTTGACCCGGAGGAGGATCTACAGATAAGCGGCGAGACAACTCTGAATATGTCCACCGAGCTGCGCGCCGTTGTCCTGCGCTGTGAAAACAGTGGCGCGGTCACCGGCAGCAAGCAGTGCATCGGCGGCATTGCGGGCTGGACCTCCATGGGTCTTGTGCGCGACTGCTTCAACCGGGGCGCTGTTGGCGCAACCGCCGCGGAATATGTGGGCGGCATCGTGGGTCTGAGCCAGGGTTATATCCGCAGCTGTGAAGCAAAGTGTGTCCTTACAGGCGCGGCCTGCATCGGCGGCATAGCCGGACAGGGCGTCGTCGCCACCGACTGCCGCAGCATGGTCGTCATAGACGGCGGCAGTGAGCGCCTTGGCGCAGTGCTTGGCATCGCGGATGACGGAGCGGAGCTTTCCGCTAACTACTACCTTGCTGTGGGCGCCGACATCGGTGCTGTTGACGGGATCAGCTATTCCGGCCTTGCCGAGGGCCTGGATGCCGACAGCTTCTTCGCGCTGGAGGGGCTGAATATCTACTTTCAGATCCAGACCATCACGTTTATCGACGGCGACGAGATCTCCGCCACGGTGATGGTGGTATACGGGGACAGCATCCCCGGGGACAAGATCCCTGCCTTTGCCGATGAGAGCGGGACGGGGTGCTGGCTGGATAAAAACGGCCTTGAGCCGGGTGAGATCACCTTCGACTGCAGCTTCACCGCACACTATACCTACCCCCTGACGGTGCTGCAGAGCGAAGCGGCGCTGAACGGACGCCCCTTGCTTCTGGCGGAGGGAGGCTTCTCCCGCCGGGATGAGATACTTATCGACCGCTATCTGGGTACCGTACCCCAGGTGGAGGATGGTGAAACCGCGGACACTCTCGCCTTCCAGCTCCCCGGCGGCGCGCAGAGACTGCATTACCTCATTACCGAGGATGTGGACACTGAGCGCGCGCAGCTTATGCTACTTGGTGCCGACGGCACATGGCGTCAGGCTCAGTTCACCGTTGACGGCAGTTATATGATCTTTTCTGTCAACGCCGATGACACAGCTCTTTGCATTTTCAATATGCCCCGTGACTACAGCCTTTACATTGCCGCCGGCGCGGCACTCGCACTGGTGACGGTTGCGGCGATCATTGCCGGCAGCCTCAGAAAGCGCAGGAAGGCCGCAGCCCAGGCAGAAACAGAGCCTGCCGTGGTATGACCGGATTTTAATAAGACAGCAGCAGTGCGCCCTCGTTTCGGAAGGCGCACTGCATTTTGCCGCAAAACACACTATAGGGTGCGGCATCCGTATTGTACGGTATCCTCGGCTGTGTTATAATACAAATATCAAAACTGAACGGAGGTACAATTATGGCCCTTATCCACCTTGACTTTGAAAGTCAGTACTGCGTATTCAATCAGGATGTGTACATCATCATGCCCGACCGCAAGCGTGATATGGACGCAAAGGATTTCTACACCCGGGAGAAGCGCTACAAGGTTCTCTGGCTGCTCC
Source organism: Oscillospiraceae bacterium (assembly GCA_045605145.1). Taxonomy (GTDB): domain Bacteria; phylum Bacillota; class Clostridia; order Oscillospirales; family Oscillospiraceae; genus CAMNAO01. The sequence continues at coordinate 39,969 of JAZUPH010000011.1, forward strand.
ACGGTACCTTCGGCGGTTACAGCGACTGGATCCGCAAGTCGAATATTGAGACATACGCCTGCGAAAAGGATCTTATCGTGGTCATGCCCGGCGTCATGAACAGCGATTATGAGGCCTGGGACAACCTTGCCAACGGCTATGACAGCGGCAAGTACATCATTGATGAGCTTATGCCCCTTGTCCACAGCTGGCTGCCCGCCTCCGACAAGAGGGAGGATAACTTTATCGCCGGCCTTTCCATGGGCGGCGGCGGTGCCATCAAACTGGCCCTGAACCACCCCGACAAGTTCGGCGCCTGCGCGGTGCTGTCCTCCAGTCCGCGCCAGCTTGACGCACAGAAGGACGAGCTTGAGGCGCTTTTCGCCATGGATCGCGGTGAGCTGATTGCCTCCGGCGGACAGAGACAGCTTCGCACCTACAACCAGATGCATCGCTTCAAGAGTGTTGATGAATATCTGGACTCCGTGTCCAACACCTGGCGCAAGGTCGACACCATGGTGGGCGACCCCATGATGCCCCGCCTGTTCTTCTCCATCGGTACCGAGGACTTTGGCTACGCCAACTGGCTGAAATTCAAGGCGCACGCCGAGCAGATCGGACTTGAGGCTGAGTGGCACACCGGCCCTGGCGTGCATGAGTGGCGCGTGTGGGAGCGGGATATTCAGCTTGCCCTCACCTTCTTCGGCCTTGACGGCGAGATTATGGGCAACGCCTTCTGAAACCGCAGGAAGGGTCAATAACTGCATAAAAAAGAGCTGACGGATTCCGTCAGCTCTTTTTGTTTGTTCGGTTACTGTCAGCGGATGTAGTCAAGACCGCTTTCAACCAGCAGGGCCGGAACACCGTCCACTGTGGTGAAGGTCACGCCGTAACCCAACAGATCCTCCATCGCCACCTGCTTGTCGGCGGGGCAGCCGGTCAGATACATCCATGAAAAGTCAGGATCGTTCTTCAGCTTGGAAATGCTCTCGTCGTAGTCAAAGCTGAGATAGTAACCCTCCAGATCCTCAAAGCTGGAGGAGGTGTAGCTGCAGCCGTTGCCGTGCAATGCCAGCAGATAGTAGTGGCAGCCCGGCAGACCCGACAAGGTTCCGATACGGTTGTAGCTCAGATCCAGCCATGTATTGTTCTGGAAGCGGACCGATGAAAAAGAGTACAGGTCGGTCAACTCGTTATAGCTCAGGTCAAGATGCTTAAGATGGGTGAGATTTCTTATCCCGATCACATCCGTCAGCCCACAGCCGGAAAGGCTCAGATACTCCAGACCGGTAAGAGAGCTTATCATGCCAAGAGAACTCATGGGGATGCCGTCGAGGACCAGGTAGGTCATGTCGTCGCAGCCCTTGATCCACGCGATCTGCCCGGCAAGCTGGGTGTTCCCGCTCAGATCCAGCCATTCCAGGGTGGCGGCGCTCTTTTCCAGCCAGGTGATACTGCTCAGCGCGTTGCCGCCCAGATACACGGTTTCAAGGGTGGTAAAGTTGTTAAAGCCGTCAAAGGATGTGGCGCCGCAGCCGGTGAAGCTGATGCTCTGCATTTTTAGGGACATGAACTCAACAGTTACACTGCTGATGGGGCAGCGGTCAAAGCTCATGCTGCGCAGGGTGGTCAGCCCGGCGATAGGGGACAGGTCGGATACCTTACTGTCGCTGCCGTTTATCACGCTCAAAGCCTCGGCCGCAGCAAGCATGGAAATATCGGACACTCCGGTGGAGGAGAAATTAAGCTCGCACAGATTGTCAAGGGGCAGGCCCTCAAGGCTGACCAGGTCAGGGTTGCTGCCAAGATAGGCATATCTCAAGTCGGAAAGGCCGGACAGCAGGCTGCAGTCGTCAAAGCCGGAGCCGATGACACACAGGCTGTAAAGCTCGCCCATGTCCGCAAGGAAGGAGAAATCGTCAATGCCGCTGCAGTTTTCCAGTCTCAGTGAGGTCACAGAATCCAGCTTCAGCGCCTCGGCGGCACCGGGCTCAAAACTGCAATTGTAGAAGTTCAGGGTGATCAGTTTCTTCATTCCGGACAGCTTTTTGGCCACGGAGCCGCTTATGCTGCTGTCGCGCAGGGTGACATAGCTGTCGTTTCGCTTTACAGTGACATCGTCGGTCAGCTTCAGCCTGTTGGCAAGGCTTAAAACAACCACCAGCAGGATGACGGCAAGCAGGGATGCGCCCACGATGCCCAGGACTTTTTTGGTGTCGGTTTTCTTCTTCTGCCCATCGCCGTTTGCCGTCTTTATCTTTTTGGGCGGCTTGACTTTCTTTGCCGGCTGCTGCGGCGCGAAGGGGCCCGGCTGCTGCGCGAAGGGGCCCGGCTGCGGGGGATAGGCGGCCTGCTGCACGGGCGGTGCGGCGGCGAATGCCGCGGGTACCGGCTGCTGCACCGACTGGGGATACACCGGCTGGGGGTACACGGGCTGCTGATACACCGGCTGCATTTCCGGGGCCGGAGCCGGCACTGGTGCGGGCGGTTTGGGCTTTTCACCCAGACAGGGCACCAGGTCGGGGCTGGAGAGGATCTTCTCTATAAAATCCTCGTCATTGGCATAGTTGTAGCGCAGAATGCACTGCTGTGCGGAAAGCTGCATCTCCATGCCCAGTGACATTTGGGTGGGTTCAAGAATTATGCCGAGAAAGGGCTTGTGCCTTGCCAGGGCGAAGGTGACCTCACGGCGGCAGTTTGCCGACGCGATGGAGTTGTTGGAGATGAAGGCCACCGTCACGGCGCAGCCGTCCAGATGGCGGGCAATATCCTCCGGCCATTCGCTGCCGGGGGCGATGCCGTCGTCGTACCACAGGCGGTAACCCTCCTGTGCCATTCGTTCCAGTATTTCCAGCACTTGAACGCTGTCTTTATGGGCGTAGCTTATGAATATGTATTTCTCTTTGCCTTCATATGCTTTGGGTTTCATATCGGCGTATGCTCCTCCTGTTCCTTCTGCGTTGTGAACTTGGGGTCCGGGGGTCGCGGTAGTTTATCGTTTTTCGTTGCAGGCGCGCATGAGCCTGGGCAGGGCGAGTACATTGTTTATGTCCATGGACTTGTAATCCACGGTCTCGCCGGTCTCCTCCTTCTGCAGGGCAGAAAGCTCGTCCAGTGCGTCCCAATCCACAAGGCAGGCGTGCCGCCTTGCTTTCGTGTCCTTGGTAATGCGGATGCTGCTGCCGCCCTTTTGGGCGATCTCTTCCCGTCGCAGCTGCGCCCGCTGCCGCACTTCGTCAAAGCTCAGCGGCTCAAAGCCCATGGAATAGTGGAACGCGCACCAGCGCAGATGCTCCGTCCGCCCCATATTTTCCAGCAGTGCTGGAGGGGGATCCCAATCGCTGCCGAGCACAGTTTTTTCGTCAACCCCGCTCATCCGGACAAAGGCCGGGGCGAAATCGGCGGATGCGCGGCTGCTCATGCGGCTGAAGTAATCGCAGCGGCGCCAGTTTTCCTCACTGTCCAGCCCGTTTGCAGCGCTGTAGGTCTGGTTAAGCTCCTTTGCCATCTCGTCCTGCGCCAGATCGTACAGGATGCCGGCGCTGTAAAGGCTGTGATGCGCGGGCTTTTTGCCCCTGCGGAAAATCTGCAGTCCGCTGTGGCTGCACACGCAGGTGGCCACATTTTGCTCCATGCGGTGGAAATATTCCGTCAGTTCCTCGGCCAGCTCGTCATTCAGCTCATCGTTGCCGGTGCAGATGGCAAGATAGTTTATGCTGCCACCGTGCTGCGTCAAATAGTCGTACATTTCCCGGCTGCGCCCGTCTGCCTCAAAAAAGCTGACATCATAACGGCGGAGCATGGGTGCGCAGGCGGCGGCAAAATTGCCCATTGAGCGGCGGCAGTTTGGGTCAAACACTGCGGCAGAGAATTGCGCACCCTCAAACTGACCGTTTGTCACAAGGCTGCGCAGCACTTCCTGCCCGATGCGGCCGAAGCCCACTATCAGACAGTGCAGACCATCAAAGGCGCGCCCGTCTGTGTCGAAGGACACAACATCCCACGGTGGCGCGTGTTTTATCATCAGCCGGGCGGCCAGCTGCGCCTCATTTACTACCGTCACATCGCCGTATCCGTAGCGGGCGGCGGAATTGAGCATGTCGTGCTCAAGGCTGCTTTCGTTGCCCAGCATGGTAAGGCTGGTCTGGTCGGGGTTTATGCCCACATCCTCCAGCGCGTCAAGAAAGCGCTGGGCATACTGCAGGTTCTTCCCCTGCTGCCTTTTTATCGCGTAAAGCCGCACCTTGCGTCCGCCGGGGCGGATGCCCAGGCTGCGGATCAGCCTCCTGTCAGGGGATGCGGCAGACGGATCGTTTCTTAAAAGGCTGCCCATTGCTACGGCGGCGCTTTCGCCGTCGCTCTTTCCCTCATCCACAAATACTACCGAAAGTCCTTTGCGGCCCATAAGCTGACTGCCGAAATTCAGCGCGTCCCGGCTGCTGCCGTAGATGAGTACAAGCTCACCCCTGCGTGCCAGCCACAGGCGCAGTTTTCTTAGCAGTCCCGAGCCCAGGGCGGCAACAGTTGCACTGGCCGTGGCATAGAAGGCCGCCAGATGCACAAACCAGAACACGCAAAGACCCAGCGCTGTGGAGAAGAAGGGCGAGCCGCTTACTGCGGAAAAGTTGTTTCGCCCGATGAACATACACATGGAATCCAGCCCGGCGCGTATCACCGCCAGCACCACATTCCCACTGGTGTAGGCGTGACCGTAGCAATAGCACAGCAGGCCGCCCACGCCTGTAATTGCCATGGCGCACATGGTCAGCCGGGAAGTAGTCTTCGGCTTGGCGGCAAGATTGACTACCAGCGCGCAGACCAGTACCACGGTGTATAGTGTCACTGTTATAAAAGTACCCATATCGGAACCTCACTTATCCGAATGTTGCTGTGCCCGGCTCAGCTTACGAAACCTGCCAGCTCCAGCATGAATTCCCGGCTGTGGGGTGCGCCCACGGTGATGGAGAAGCTGTACTCGCCCACGGTCCAGACCGCCACACTGTAGCTTCCTCCGCTGCCTTTGAGTGTGACCTCAACCTCACCCACGGAGAACACGGACACATCGTCATAGCTGCTGTAGTCGCCGCTTATATCATCAGCGGACAGAGCCTTGCGTATGCGTATCTCGTCCTCACTTTCGCCGTAGATCAGCTCTATAAGATAGCCCTTCATTACCCGGATCACGGGCGCACCGCTTTGGGACACACTCTCCGGTGCGGACATTTCGAAGCCCGCGCCCTCCTGGGCGCTCTCCATATCGTCGCACTGGGTAAAGGGGTTTGCAAGCTGCGTAGTATGGGTCGGGGGTTGGGGCTGTGCTTCGTCCCCGCCGCCGCAGGCGCAAAGCAGCAGCGCCGATACGCACACGAGAACAAAAATTCCTTTTTTCATAGTATTTCCTTTCAAAGCAGGGGCGCAAGAATCTTGAGAATAGGGCCCAGGATCTTCCACTTGAGCTTCTCCTCCCGTATGGTCTGGGGTGTGACCTGTTTGCACTGCTTCAGCGTGCTTTGGAAGTCCGCCTCAATATCCGCGATGCAGTTGGTGCCGTACATATATGTGGCGCACTCAAAGTGGTGGTACAGGCTGCGGTAATCAAGGTTGATGGTGCCCACCACGGCCTCCCGATCATCGCTTACAAAGCACTTGGCGTGAATAAAGCCGGGGGTGTACTCATAAATCTTCACGCCCGAGGCCAGAAGGGAGCTGTAATGGGTTTTTGCCAGGGCGTAGGGCGCAGCCTTGTCCGGTATCCCCGGCAGAATAAGGCTTACATCCACTCCGCGTTCGGCAGCGAATTTCAGCGCCGTCTCCATCTCACCGTCCAGGATGAGATAGGGCGACATTATATGCACATAGCGCCCCGCGCGGTTGAGAATGTCCATATACACCCGCTCACCTACCTTGTCGCTGTCAAAGGGACTGTCGGCGTAGGGTACAACGTATCCGGCGGCGCTGTCCACAGGGGGCACGGGCGTACTGATATACGGCTCATACAGGGCGTCCTTTTCGCCCAGATGCCACAGCTGCAGGAACATGAGGGTAAAGCTGCGTGCGGCGTCGCCCTCCAGCATTACGGCGGTGTCCTTCCAGTGGCCGAAGCGGGAGCCGACATTTATATATTCATCCGACAGGTTTATGCCGCCGTTAAAGGCCACTTTGCCGTCGATGACCAGTATTTTGCGGTGGTCGCGGTTATTGTAGTGGGTGGAGAAGAAGGGTGTCACCGGCGCGAAAGCATGGGCGCGGATGCCCAGCTTCTTCAAACGCTCGGGGTAGTCCCGCGTCAGATGGGAGTATTCACAGGTGCCGTCGTACATCACCCGCACATCCACGCCCGCGGCGGCCTTGCGTGCCAGGATTTCCAGCACCTGGCCCCACATATACCCCTCTTCAATTATGAAATACTCAATAAAGATAAATTGCTCCGCCTTTTCAAGCTGCAGCAAAAGCTCTTTAAACTTCTCTTCGCCGGTGGCAAAGTAGGTCACGGCGGTGCCGTTATATACCCGGTGGCAGCCGCTGCGCTGCAGATAGTGGGCAAGGGCTGCCGCTCCTGCGCACTCCCCCTTCAATCCGCTCATGGCGTTCTCCGATTGGGGGATCAGCTCTCTGGTGTTCTCCGTGGCCGCGTTAAGGCGGCGGCGCATGGCGCGGTAACCAATGTTGCTTCGTGAGTACCACAGCAGGAACGCACCGAAAACCGGTAGCACGGAGATGAGCACCAGCCAGGTGATCTTTGCCGTGGCGTCCATGGGACTGTTAAACAGGTACAGTAGCATCAGCAGTGTGAATACGGACATGACCGCCACATAATGCGGCAGCACATCCTGGAACCAGTAAAAGGCACTGAACAGCACGAAAAACTGAGCCAATACCATGATGCTCATAAGGCCTACGCGGCTGAAAATAGTGCGCAGCAAACCCTGCCGGCTCTTTTTCAGAAGCCTCAATCCGGGATTATCGTTCATTCTTTCGTTAATCTTTATCACCAACCCTTTGGCCTGTCAAATACAGGCAGAAACAATTATCTAATATAATATATTATCACTTATCCGCTTCGCTTACAAGGGGCGAGCCGGGATAATATACGGTCATGTCCGCGGAAAATGCCACATATAATAAAGCAGCAAAACACTGCAGGAGGTGTGGCATGGCACAGGAAAGCGGCCTTGCGCCGGGTAGCTACGGCCTGAAACTTGACGGGCGGGAACGGCTCAGCCTGAGCGGCGTGACCGATGTGGACAGCTTTGACGAGGCCGGGGTGCAGCTTCGCACCCTGGGCGGCACGCTGCAGATACGGGGCGACAGTCTGCACATGGAGCGGCTGGATCTTGACCGGGGCGAGGTGACCCTCACCGGGCGGATCGATGCCGCGGAATATACCGACGATTACGCAAGGCAGGGCGGGCTGCTCAGCCGCATCTTCCGCTGATGGAGATAGATGTTTATGACCAGCTGCGCCAGATACTGTCTGCCCTTGCCGCCGGCGGCGTTATCGGACTGCTTTACGACCTGCTGTTCACACTGCGCCGAAGGCGGGGCCGTGTCGTAACGGCGGCGGCCGACATACTGCTGTGTGTGGGCGTATGGCTGGTGCTGTTTGCGCTGGGTATGTGGGCCGGGCGCGGACAGCAGCGGCTGTTCCTGAGTATATTTGCCGCCCTGGGCAGCGCAGTGTATCTTCTCTTGCTGTCGCGGCTTGTGCGGTTGCTTCTTGCCTGCGTGGATGATGCCGCCCGCTGGCTTGCGCAACTACTGTCGCAACCTGTACGCGCGGCAGCGATAGGTGCAAAAAAAGTGCTAAAAAAACTTGCAATCGGGATGTATCGGATATATAATCATCATGTATCTTTATCAAAAGTGCGAAAACACCGTACTGAAACGGACGGCATCAAAGAAGGGGGAACAGCGCGTGAAGAACAGGCGTGTAAGTATGTTTACGGCGCTGGTCCTGTTGGTGCTGATCGGGTACATGGCGTACACGCTGGCGGGTCTTTACACGGACGTAAGCGCCGCGGGAGAGGCCAAAGAAGCACTGGAAGAGGACGTACGCAATCGGACGGAGGAAAACGACCTTCTGCGCTACGCCGTTGACCACAGCGATGAGGATGAGGTGATTGCCGACGCCGCCCGTGATAAGCTGGGGCTGGTGTTCCCCGATGAAACGGTCTTCACCACCGAGGATGATTGATTTGCTGCCGCGCGGCAGGATACGGACGGAGGAAAGGGACACTCTATTTTATGGATTTTGAAGTGGGCAGCATCCTTGAGGGCAAGGTGACCGGCATCACCAAGTTCGGCGCGTTTGTTCAGCTTGCGCCGGGTAAATCCGGCCTTGTACATATTTCCGAGGTGGCCAACACCTATGTGAGCGACGTGAACGAATTTCTCACCGTCGGTCAGCAGGTGCAGGTGAAGGTCATCGGCATCGACCAGACAGGCCGCATCAACCTGTCTGTCAAGCAGGTGCAGGCCGCGCCTGAACGCCCCGCGCGTGCTGAGGCCGCCCGGGTAAAGCGACCCGCTGCCGTTGACAATCCTCCACCCCAGACCCGCAGCGTATCTGCACCCGTTCAGGGTGAAGTGCTCGCCCCGTCGAAAGACACCGCCTTTGAAGATAAGCTGAAAAAGTTCATGCAGGATGCCGACAGCAAAATGTCCGGTGTGCGCATATATTCCGACAATAAGCGTTCTTCCCGCAGACGCAAGTGACCGATTTGCCGCTGCGGAAATAATAAGAGAACCCGCCGTGCCGCCTTTGCGGCACGGTTAATCCATGAGTGAACATATTAATTAATTTTACAGGAGATAAATGATATGAGTTACGATTTCACTACCCTCAGGGACAGATTTTCCATGAGCTCCGGCAAGTGGCTGGGCATGCGCAGGGCCAATCCCGATGTGCCGGCCGGCGTCACGCCCTTCTCCACCGCGGATATGGACCTTGTGCCGCCGCCGCAGCTGAGCGAGGGACTTAAAGAGCTGGTGGGCAGCGCCATTTTCGGCTACACCCGCCCCTGGCAGGGATACTATGACGCGGTCACCGGATGGATGAAGCGCCGTCACAACTGGGATGTGCAGGCCGAGTGGATCGTTACCACCCCCGGCATCGTTACCGCCCTGTATGACGCAGTGAAGGCCTATGCCAAGCCCGGTGAGGGTGTCATTCTGCTCACCCCTGTTTACGGCCCCTTCTACGGCGCCGCGAAGGCAAACGGCTGCGTGGTGGTGGAGTCTGCGCTTATCCCCACCGCCGACAGTTACGAGATCGACTTTGCCGACTTTGAAGAAAAGGCAAAGGATCCCAACAACACCATGCTCATCTTCTGCTCCCCCCATAACCCCATCGGCCGCGTATGGCGCCGTGAAGAGCTGGAGAAGGTCGCCGACATCTGCCTGAGAAACGGCCTGACCGTTGTCTGCGATGAAATACATCACGACCTTATTATGCCCGGCTATGAGCATACCGTATTCGCGACCCTATCCCCCGAGATCGCCGATGTCACCGTCACCTGCACCGCAGCCAGCAAGACCTTCAACATTGCCGCGCTGCAGACCTCTGCCATCATCATCTCCAACCCAGAGCTGCGTGCCGCCTTCTCCAAGGCTATGGGCGGCCACGGTACCCACGGCGCCAATATGATCGGCTACCGCGGCACCGAGATCGCCTATACCCAGTGTGAGGACTGGCTGGAAGAGCTGCTGGTGCTCATTAAGAGCAACTATGACTATGTGTGCAGTTACTGCGCCGAAAACATTCCCGAGATCAAGGTTACCCGCATGGAGGGCACCTACCTGCCCTGGCTTGATCTGCGCGCCTTCGGCCTTGAGGAGAAGGAGCTGGAGCAGCAGCTTAATCAGAAAGCCTGCATCTTCGGAAACATGGGCTCCGCCTTCGGCGAGAAGGGCACAGGTTTCCTGCGCCTGACTCTCACCTGCCCCCATTGGGTCATTGTTGACGCCATGGATCGTCTGGGCAAGTGGGCAGAAAGCATTCGTAAGTAAGAAATGCCTATATAACCGTACAAGCCTCCCTGTCCGACAGGGAGGCTTGATTTGTGCAATATTAAACGGCGCGGCGGAAATTTTCCGCCGCGCCGTGATCCTTGTTATGGGTTTCGCCGCCCTTACTCGGCGTCGCTGGAATAGTTGTCAAAATAGCCCTGGATGAGGACAACGGGGGTACCTTTGTCGCCGCTTCCGCTGGTCAGGTCGCACAGAGAACCCAGCAGGTCGGTCAGCTGTCTGGGGGTGGTACCCTCAGAGGCCATCTGACCCTTCAGATCCTCGTCCTTTTCCTTGATGGACTCGCGGATAGCCGCAGCCAGCTCTTCGCCGCTAAGACCGGCGAACTGGTTGTCAGCCAGATACTTCAGCTTCAACTCATTGGGGGTGCCGCTCAGCCCGTCGGTATGTGCCGGGGAGACAACGGGGTCAGCCAGCTCCCAGATCTTGCCCACAGGATCCTTAAATGCACCGTCGCCGTAGATCATGCACTCCAGCTTCACTCCGCACAGCTGGACAAATTTTGCCTGCAGCGCGTCAACAAAGGTCTTGCAGTCACGGGGGAAGAGCTTGACGCTGTCCTCGGTGGCCTTGTTGGAGCCGTAAAGGCCGTAGTTCTCGTTGTAGCCGCTGCCGTTAACCGGGGCATTCATAATGTCGCCCATGGTCAGAACGGTCTGCGCGCCGGCGGCCTTAAGGCGGCGGCAGGTGCGTGCGCGGGTATGGATATCGCAGGCGATAACATTGGGGCAGATGCCGGGGACGATGTCCACCCGGTTGGAGAAGGTGACATCCACCTCACAGCCGCATTCGCGGACGACCTGCTTATAATACTCAACATAGTCAACGCCGGTGAAGGGGTGCAGATTGTAGCCGAACAGCTCGCGATACTGCTCCTCAGTCAGAACGTCGGAGTAGGGGTTGACGCCCTTCTCATCCAGCAGATCCTCATCGAACAGGTGGTTGCCCACCTCGTCGGAGGGGTAGCTCATAACCAGATGGATCTTTTTGAGACCTTTTGCCATGCCGCGCAGGCAGATAGCAAAGCGGTTTCTGGACAGAATGGGGAACAGCACCACGGCCTCGTCCCCGCCGATCTTGGCCTTGACATCCTGTGCTATGTCGTCGACCTTGGCGTAGTTGCCGTATGCGCGGGCCACGATGGACTCGGTCACTGCGACAACATCCTTGCTGTGCAGGTTAAAACCCTCTTCCTTTGCCGCGTTGATCACTCCCTCAGCCACGATGGACACAAGATCGTCGCCCTGGCGGATAATGGGCATACGGATGCCTCTTGAAATTGTACCGACAGATCTCATAAAAATACCTCCGGAAAAGTAGGCGCGTTCGCACCCCGGCGCTTAAAAACACCGCATGAAATAATATCACAACACTAAGCCCTTGTAAACATCAAAACCCACATATTTTAGGGTTTTTGTACGGGCAAAATGTGATTATTTTGGCGCATCTGTACCGCTGCCGCCTTCTGCCTTACCGCATCTGCTCGCCAGACTATAGCCCACGCCCGGATGGGTGAAGATATACTTCGGATTTTGTGGGTCTTCGCCCAGCTTGCGGCGGATGTTGGCCATGTTCACTCTCAGGATCTGGTTGCCGTCGGGCATGACAGAGCCCCAAAGCTGCTGCATGATGAAGCCGTACTCCACCACCTTTCCCGCGTGGCAGCCCAAGAGCGCCACAATACGGTACTCCCTCTGCGTAAGGCGGACGTCGACCCCGTCCACATAAACCTTCCGCAGGCGGTAATCGATCGAAAGTCCGCCGGTGCTGAACACACCCTCATAGGTGTCGGCGGCGTCCAGTCCCGCGCTTATCGCTCGCTTGAGGGCGCGGCGGCAGCGGGCCAGCAGCTCTTCATCGCTGACAGGGCGCAGGATATAATCGTCAGCGCCGGCGTCAAAGGCGGCGATGCGCTCGGCTGCGCTGTCCCTGCCGGACAGCACTATAATAGGGCACAGTGTACCAATGCGCAGCCTGTCAATAAATACCGCTGCGCTGGTGCGTGGAAGATCCGCGTCCATCACCATGATGTCCGGGCAGTGCGAGTTGAAAAGGGACAGGGCCTGGGGCGTGGAACCCGCCACGATACAGTCGTAGCCCTGCTGAGTAAACAGCTGCTCCAGCTTCTGCGAACGGGAGTGGGAGCGGTCTGCGATCAGAATTTTATATTTTATCGTCATTGGCGTAGTTTTCTCCTTAAAGAGCCCTGTCAGTAAACGGTTATCTCGTATATCGGCACCCAGGTGCCGCGCAGGGTCATACCCTCCGCCATTGTGCCGTCCCAGATCTGACCATCCAGCAACCAGTAGAAGCGGTACCCGTCGGTGTCCTGGGGCGCGGCGGAATTGATTCTGTCCGCACTGACGCCTACCCTGCGCTCGATCACCGAGCCGCCGGGTGTTGCGGAGTAGATCAGTGTCACAGACGCGCCCGAACCGTCGTTCTGCGCCGGCCCGTTGAGGGTGTTCATAATGTTGCCACCCAGCGAAGCCGTGATCGCTTCTGCTGCGGCGTGAGCGTCCTTGCTGTGCATATCGGCGCCGCCCGGGAAGAAGAATATGCCCGCGCAGATAAAAACCGCGATGCCCACGACGGAGGCAATCAGAAAGCGGGGAAGCATCGGATTTCTGCGTCTGTTATCCATTTGCTCCACCCCCGATCCCGGTGACCCTGACCGTCAGCGCGCGCTCACCCTCAATGCGGCGGTCGTGCCTGCTGACAGCTATGAGATATATTGTACCGCCAAATGCGGAAAGTATAAGTGTCAGCACCGCGATAAGTGGCAGGCTGAAGCTAAGACGGCTGCGACCCTTGATCTGTGCCGTCAGTACGGCGGAAATCTGCCCACCCGAGTACACCGGCACACCGTCCTGCGCGCCGTCGGCGGCATCGGACAGGGTGAAACTGTACCGTGTGCCGTGGCAGTCAAAACCCTCCAGCAGGGCGCTTTGGCGGGCTGCATCCGTATCGGCGCCGTACTCCAGTGTGATGGCGGCCGAGCGCAGGGCGCTGTTTTGCAGCAGCAGCTCATCATGCTCTGCACTGCATATGGGCGCAAGCTGCGCGTTCATAATAACGATGCCAACCGCGCACAGCAGGATAATGGCCGCAGAAACGAGCATCGCGCGCAGGCTGTACCCGCTGATTACACTGCGGAAGCCCTCTCTGGCGTCCAGCTTTTCAAAGTCCCGCTCTCTTAGGCGGCGGATGCAGCCCAGCAGCAGGAAAACAAGGATGAAAACCGCAACGCCCAACACAAGAGCCGCGGCAAGGATCAGATAATTGTCCAAAAGAGCCTGAACATAGGCGGAATAATCCACCGCCACCTGCACAAAGCCAGCGATCTTGCCCTGATGCGTGATTATCGCCACGGCGCAGCAGACGGGGTCATCCCGGTCGACGCAGCTGCCTTCACTCCTTGCGGTGAGAATGTGTTGCTGAGACGGCGTGACAGCGCAGTCACCCGCCAGCATTTCAAAGCGGGTGCCGCTGGCGGTGTACACACCCCAGCTCACGCTGTCCCCGGCGGTGCATGAGGAAAGCTCAAACAGCGGGGCAAGGCGCGCGTTTATACGCCCTGCGCCGTCTTCCCCACCGCTCAGATCTGCCCCGTCCACCAGGGAGGCGCAAACCTTGGCATGCTCCAGCGCCTTTGCCCGGGCAAGCTGAGTATAATGGGAATACTGGGTCAGCCCCAGTGCCGCGTACAGTACAGCCACCACCGACAAAACTATCACCAGCAGTGACAATAAAAGGTGAGTGCCTCTGCGGCCGAGAAAAACTTCGTCGCTTATCGGCCGTTCTGACCGCTTCACGTGCTTTGCTTCATGCCGTCCCATGCACTCACCTCCCTGTTCAGATTTGATATCATCGCGCCGGGAAAAAGGCTGTTGCCGCCCTCTCCCAACTATAGAATTATAACATACAGCTGGGGGGTAAACAACCGTCAATCACCCTTTTTCGACACTTTTATCACCAGAGCCAGGGGCCAGCGGCTGTAGGTTTTCAGAAATGTTGTTTTGTCCGATATATGCACCTGCCGCCCGTATACCGCGTTAAAATAGCGGTACAGCTCACCCTCCTGCCGCTGGTAAGCCACATAATGCCCGCTGCGCCGTGCGCGGTACATCGCTATACCCGCCTCACCCCAGCTGCGCTTTGTCCTGCGGCTTATGAGCATGATACGCGGTCTGAAGCCGCGAAACAGGAGATACAGCCACAAGAAGAAAACGTTCACCCCTGTGGTTCCGCTCATGGGAGACAGGCGGTTGAGCTGCCGTGCCACTTTCTGCGCATCCGGGCTTTCGCCCCGCAACAGATGCAGGTTGTATGCCGCGATCCAGCCGCAGCCGCAGCGTGCGCTGCCCCGCCGTCCGAAGGGGATGCCGCCGGTCTTGGACTGGTCAATTATGCGGCCGCCGGCGTCAAGCGCCTCTGCAGGCAGTCCGTTCATATCCCCTGCTCCTTTACCCACTGGGCGGCATACTGCATGAACAGCTCTGCCGCGATGCCGACATCCTTCCCAACCGGCATTGCCAGCGCAATGGTGCGCGACGCCGCCGGTTCAAGTGAACGCACCGCCACCTTGTCGCTGCGGCCGGCGATCAGCAGCCGCGGCACTATCGACACGCCCAGTCCCTGTTCCACCATGGCGATTATGGCGTAGTCGTCCTTGGTGGAAAAGCGCACATCCGGCTTCACCCCCGCCTTGCCCAGCGCACGGCGAATGTCCTGATCCGAGGCCTGCAGCAGGGTGATAAAAGGCTCCGCCGCCAACAGGGTGGTAGGCACCCTTTCCATTGCCGCAAGGGGATGATCCTGGGGCAGGATGGCAACCAGCTCATCCTCTTTAAGCACCGTGTGGCTGCAGCCCTCCGGCGCGGGCAGGGTGATAAAGGCCAGATCGATGCTGCCGTCCTTCAGCCAGCGGTCAACATCGGAGTAGTCACCGTTGTACATCTCAAACTCCACCTGGGGATACAACCTGCCGAAGCCCTTTATCATGCCCGGCAGCCAGTGCACTGCCACGCTGGTGAACGCGCCGATGCGTATCCGTCCGCCGGCAGTGCCTCGTATCACCGCCGCCTCTTTATACAGGGCACCGTGCGCCTCCGCCATTGCCTTTATATAAGGCAAAAGCCGCCGTCCGTCATCCGTCAGGCGTATGCCGCCCTTGCTGCGGCTCAAAAGCGTCAGCCCCAGCTCCTCTTCAAAGCCGCTGATGCTGTGGCTGATGGCCGACTGGGTGCGCCCCAGTGCCTGCGCCGCCAGTGTCAGCGAGCCCAGCTCGACCGTCTTTAAAAATGCCTCATAACCTCGGACAGCCATGATTACTGCCTCCTTGATATTAATTAATTTCATGCATATTGTGAATATACTGCATATTACACAAAAAATCAATAGAAATTTTAATCAATATTACCGTTGCCAAAGGGTGCGCGAGAGTTTATAATACGCATATATTATTTATTTTAATAATATTAATGAAATAAATTCATCCGAGAAAGGAATCGGAGCTATGTTTAACGCAGAACTGATAGTATTTATTGTATATCTTATAGGTATGCTGGGTATAGGAGTTGTTTTCTTCCTGCGCTCCAAGGGCGGCGGGGAGAAGGACTATTTCCTTGGCGGGCGCAAAATGGGCGCATGGGTCTCTGCCCTGTCTGCCGGCGCCTCGGACATGAGCGCCTGGGCGCTTATGGGTCTGCCGGCATCCATTTACGCCATGGGCATGGGCCAGACCTGGATAGCCATTGGCCTGCTCCTGGGCTACGCCGCCAGCTGGATCATTGAAGCGCCCCGTCTGCGCCGCTTCACTATCGCGGCAGATGACTCCATCACCATCCCCCAGTACTTGACCAAGCGCTTCAAGTCTAAGAGCAAGACTCTGCAGATGATCTGCGCCGTCATCTTCCTTGTGGCCTACACCATCTATGCCGCCAGCAGTATAAAGGCCTGCGGCACCCTGTTCAACACCGTTCTGGGCATTGACGCCTCCGTGGCGATGTACATTGCCGCCGTCATCATCGTAGGCTACACCTTCCTTGGCGGCTTCAACGCCGTGTGCTGGACGGACTTCTTCCAGGGCCTTCTCATGCTGGGCGCGCTGATGATCGCACCCATTTTCGCCCTTGCGCTTAAGAATAACGCCGTGGCTGCTGCCTATCCCGCAGGCTACTGGAACTTCTTCTCTTCCGGCGCAGGCAGCTGGGGCAGCTGGGCGGATATAATTTCCGGCCTTGGCTGGGGTCTCGGCTACTTCGGTATGCCCCACATCATCATCCGTTTCATGTCCATCAAGAGCGAAAAAGAGCTTAAGAAGTCCGCAAAGATCGGCATCACCTGGACGACAATCATCCTCTCCTTCTCTGTTGCCGTGGGCGCCATAGGCCGCTGGTATCTGGGCGAGATCGCCGACTCCTCCACGGTGTTCATCACCATGGTGCGCAGCATCTTTCCCGCTGTCATCTCCGGTATCCTGCTGTCTGCCATCCTCGCTGCTGCAATGAGCACTGCCGACTCCCAGCTTCTGGCATCTGCCTCCGCCTTTGCCAGCGACGTGTATAAGCCCGTCATCCGCAAGAAGGCCAGTGACAAGGAAATGCTGTGGGCCAGCCGTATCGTGGTTGCCGTCATAGCGGTCGTTGCGGTGTTCATCGCCTCCGACCCCGACAGCGGCACCATCATGGGCCTTGTTGAAAACGCATGGGGCGTATTCGGCGCAGCCTTCGGCCCGGTCATCATGCTCAGCCTGTTCTGGCGCCGCCTTAATTATTCGGGCGCCGTGGCCGGTATCGTCACCGGTGCAGCGGTGGACATTCTGTGGCTGGCGTTCCTGTCCTCCACCGGTGTTTATGAGATCGTACCCGGCTGCATCCTGGGCGCGGCTGCGGCAGCCTTTGTGACCCTCGTCACCAAGGCTCCGGGCGATGATGTTACGGCGCTTTTCGATTCCGC
Organism: Oscillospiraceae bacterium; assembly: GCA_045605145.1. Classification (GTDB taxonomy): domain Bacteria; phylum Bacillota; class Clostridia; order Oscillospirales; family Oscillospiraceae; genus CAMNAO01. The sequence continues at coordinate 56,937 of JAZUPH010000011.1, forward strand.
TTCCAAGTCTGAGGCATGATTATTCATACCTATTGTCGTGATTTTTCATTCCCTAAAAGCAAATCCCCTGTTCCTTGCGAACAGGGGATTTGCCATATATATCAGATTATCGATCGGTTTAGGGTGGCGGGGACTTAGTTTGCTTCCATCCCGCCGGAGATGTTGTCGGCCATGGCGCCAAACTGCTGTGCGGCACTGCGCACCTGGGCGGAAAGATTGTCCAGCGCGGCGGTAACCTTCCAGAATTCGCCGTTTGCCCGGTCAGCCACAGCCTCGGTCAGCTCTGCCGATTGGGCACATTCCGCGCCCAGCCCGCGCAGTGTCTCCACCGCCTCTTCAAGGGCGATAACGCGGCGGCTGTTTGCCAGGGCCTCCGCCTCCTCGGCGCGGCGCAGTGCGTCAGCCAGTGCGGCTTCAGTTTCGCTCAGCCTGGTCTCGGCCTGTTCCAGCCTTCCGCTCTTTTCGCCAAGCTCCTTCTCCAGCGCGTCCACACGCTCCTGCAGTTGGGCGCACTTTGCATCCGCCTGTGCGTTGCTATCGGCGATCTGCTCATTGCTCTGCCGTGCGATGAGCTGTGCCTCCCCAAGGCGCAGACTAAGCTCCGTGTTCTGGGCGATGCAGCTGTTCAGCTCCGTCGTGCGGCGCCCAAGCTCGGTATTAAGGGCGTTGCGCTCTGCCGCCAGTTTCTCTATATATGCCGCCACATCCTTGCGGTTAAAGCCGCCGAAAAGTTTGCCGCGGAATCCGTTTTCATTTGCCATAGCACTTACACCTCCATAAGGTGATAAAATTCTATCACATTCCGCCAGTTTTTACAACAGCGGCATAAAATTTTTGTGCTTGCCGGTGGTTGGCATACTCATCAGTGTTTTTAATACAAGGGTGAATGGTTAAACACGATGTGGATAAACAGGGAGGAATACATACAACTGCCAGAGCATCATACCCAACAGGCAAAACACATCCCCGGCGCAACTACGGCATCGGGGATGGCTGTTTAGTATTATGTAAACTTATCGCAGGGCTGCACCGATCGTTTTATTCGGCGGTGTCCCCGGTGGTCACAATTTCATCGACCTCAACATTGTCGGTGACAACGCCGGTGATGTCATCGCGCTTGGCACAGAAGGAGCACAGGCGGGTGCGGTTGGCGGCGATGGCCTGCTCAACCGTGCCATAGGTCAGGGTGTCGCTCTGGTTCAGGGCCTGGCAATCGTCATGGGTGTGATAAACCTTGCCGAAGGGGGACCAGAAAACATTCTCGTCACCCAGCGCTTCAACGGCGGCCTCCTGCATCTCTTCGGAGACAGGGTCGAAGTCATAGCTGGCCACGCCGCCGATAAGCAGGGCGATCACGGCAACCACGGTGGCGATGGTCTTGGTCTTCTTATCCAGGTTCTTGTTCGACAGCAGCAGGATGATGATGGGCAGGAAGGCAACAACGGCCACGATAAGGCCCATGTTGTTCCACAGCCAGAACTTCAGCTTGTTCTTCTCGCTGGCGGGGTCAATGCGGTTTGACTTCTTCCAAAGCTGTGAGCCGATGATGAGGAAAACCAGATCCAGTGCCAAAAAGGCGATCAGCTGCCACATGGTGGGCATGAACTTAAGGTTGATCTTGCCCAGCAGCACGAACAGAGCCAGTGCCTCCATAACCACGGCCAGAACCCACAGCACCACGGCGCCTATGCGCAGACCGGTGGCGTTGCCCACGGGGGCGGCTTCCTTCTTCTGAACGGTCTTCTTTTCAGGGGCTTCGATCTCCTGACCGGTGCCGGCGGCAACGATCGTTTTCTTCTTTTTCTCTGCCATAAAATATCCTCCGTAACTTTCACTTGTGTGATGGGTATCACATACACCCATTATACCTGAAATAGCGCAAAGCACAACGGTTTTTTACCTTTTTCGCATTAAATTTTCATTATTCTTCCCCAATCTCACTGCCCTGCGTTGACTTTTCCCCGCCGCAGGCCATATAATGTATCCATCACACCGGCGCAGAAATAATCGAAACGGAGATATATTATGGACATCAATTCCATCATCGGCACCCTTCTGGGCAGCGATGCCCTTACCGGCGTCAGCAAGACCACCAAAACCAGCAAATCCGACGTGCAGAGCGTCATGTCTGCCGCCCTGCCCATGCTTTTAAGCGGCGCCAAGGCTCAGTCTGAGGATAAGAGCACCGCCCTCAGCTTTGCCCAGGCCCTTCTCACCCACGGCAGCAACGACACCTCCGATCTGGGTAAGTTTCTGAAGAATGTGGATCTTGAGGACGGCTCCAAGATCATCGGCCACCTGCTGGGCAATGACGACAGCGCGGTGGAAAAGATCGCCGAGGACAGCGGCGTCAGCAAGAATAAGACCGCAGCCATCCTGTCCGCCGCCGCCCCCCTGCTGATGAGCCTTCTGGGTCAGGACAGCGGCAGCAAAAAATCCGCCGATGATGGCAATGACAATCTCGAGGCCATCGGCAAGCTGGCCACCGCCGTGCTGGAAAATGTGGATGTGGGCGAGCTTATCGGCGGCCTGTTCGGCGGCGAGAGCAGCACCAGCAAGAAGACAACCAAGACCAAGAAGGCCAAATCCGCCTCCGACAGCGGCAATCTGCTGAGCACTCTGGGCGGCATCATCACCAAATTTCTTAAATAATGTCGATTTGAATAATGTCAATGTGCAGGGGCGGACGTATAATCCGACCCTACGCGCTGCGATTTTGCGTGTCATTGCGAGGCACGAAGTGCCGTGGCAATCCGTATCCCCGTCCGACCAAGAATACATCTACCGCACAGGCTTGCCGCATGACGATGGCTTGCACCTGCAGCTAAACGCCGGGGCGATTTTCCGCGATAATTGTTTTGCTTGTCATGCGCTGCCTTTTGTGCTATAATACACAGGCGCGAAAAATGCGCCGCCCTGCGGTACCGCGCCGCAGCGGCACAATACGCGCCCGTAGCTCAGTTGGATAGAGTGCCAGACTCCGACTCTGGAGGTCGTGGGTTCGAATCCCGTCGGGCGTGCCAAGAAAAAAGTCTCTTTTGTC
>JAZUPH010000012.1:0-44613 GCA_045605145.1 Oscillospiraceae bacterium
CTCATCAAACTGATGCGTCATTGTTTTTAGAGCTGCAGATCCGTACAATATAATTGTAGCTACGAAAAAACAAATGCGAGGTGCTTATATGACTACAATTAAAATCAATGAACAGATTGCCTTTCTCAGAAAGCAGAAAGGTCTTACACAGGAAGAACTCGCAAATGCGTTGGGAGTAACCAATCAGTCAGTTTCCAAGTGGGAGTCGGCGCAGTGCTGCCCGGATATCCAACTCCTGCCCGACATCGCGAAAATCTTTGATGTTTCGGTGGATGAGCTTCTGGGGTATACTCCCGTTTCTACAACAGAAGATATTGTCCTTGCTATTCGCAAACGCATAGAGTCCTTGCCTAAGGGCGAAGATTTTGACTTTACCTTCAGAATGGCTGCAGCTCTTCACACGATAATTCTGTCCAAAGGAATGACCGCAGATGATATGAATCCAGGTTGGGATACAGAAGATGCTATTGAACATGCCGGCAATGCTGAATGGGGCTATTCTTGCTGTAATATTCCGGAGATAACAACAACGATGAGGCACGGAGCTGTGTTCTTCTCAAACAATAGGAACTTAACTCTGATGAATACTGATGTTCGTCGAATCGTAGCAATGATCAAGCCATTTAGTGATGTAAAGAACCTGAAGATTGCCACAGCTCTTTACCAGTTGACTATCCATTCCGAAGATGCCTACACAACCGTTGCTCAGATCAGCGATAAGTCTGGGGTATCTCCTGAAAAAGTGCAGGATTGTCTTGAGAGCGATTTGTCACAATTTATTCTCGAAAAAGAAGGTCCGGAAAGTCAGTTCCGGTTTGAAGGGATGTATATGAATATCCTTCCGATTATCTCTCTTTTCGATTTCAAATAATTTTCAAAAAGTTCCAACCTTTTCGGATTCGCGTGTCTATATGGGTGAAAGCTTTCAATGAGGTGCAAACAAGTGAACAGACAAGACGTAGAGAAAACTATAACTGAATACCTGAAACCCATATTCGGATTTGCTCTGAAGAGGTGTAAAAGCATCCACGATGCAGAGGATCTGTCGCAGGAGATTGCGATAAGAGCGTTCCGCGCGCTCCTTGTCAAAGATGATGTTGTAGACATGGGAAAGTTCATCTGGACTGTTGCCCATAACACGCTCAGCAATTATTATCGTGACAGCGCAAAAAGTATGGTTGGTGTTTCTATTGATGAGGTTGCGGAGCTGATCGCAGATCCATACTCTGAACTGGACACCGACGACAATACAGAAGCTATCCATCGTCTCCAGACTGAGATTGCTTACCTTTCTAAGCTGCAAAGAAGAATAGTGATTGCGTATTACTTTGAGAATCGCAAGCAGGCAGATATTGCTCGGGAACTTGGTATTCCTCTCGGCACTGTCAAGTGGCACTTGTTTGAAGCTAAAAAAGAATTGAAACGAGGTATGGATACGATGAGAAAAGCAAGCGAACTCAAGTTTAACCCTATTAAATTCCACTCCTATGGCATCAATGGTTCCGTAGGCAAAAAATCTCCCGACGAGTTTTTCCGTTCCACACTGGCCCAGAATATCTGCTATTGTGTGCGTAATACGGCAAAGACCATTAACGAGATTGCCGATGACCTGGGTGTTTCCCCCGTGTACGTAGAAACAGAAGTTGAATTCCTTGAGGAATACGGCTTCCTGCAGGCACAAAAGGATAAGTACATTATCAACTTCATCATCAGCGAGCCGACAGCAGAACTGCTTACCATGCAGAACGATATGTACAAGCATGCTGCTGAGCTGTTCGCGAACGATCTGTATGATGAGTTGACCTCTTCCGGCATTCTTGACGATCCGGACATCTGGTGTGGTCAAACTGACGAGCCCATCTCCTTGACTGAGTCTCCTAAAGCGGACCGCAATTTCATCCTGTGGACACTAATTCCTTATATAGCAGCTTGGTCTGGTGAGAAGCTGATGGATGAGAGCATTTCTTTTGAAGAGGTTGCCACGATCCGCCCGGATGGTGCTCATAATATCTATCATGCATCGGTAGTACCGGATGAAATGATTCTTCCTGATGACTATGTGTATATGAAGAACTGGTGCGGTCCTATGTGGAATGGTAACGGCGAGCGTATTCTTTGGCAGATCGACAGTGAGTGGTCAGAACGTGGAGATGGTTATAGACTCAATTATTCTGAAGAATCCAAACGTATTCTTTCGCTCTATGAAAGAGAGTTCGAGGATCGTCTTTCAAAGGATGAATATGCATGGCTTGCAGAGCGTGGTTATGTAAAAACCAACGGAGATTACGACGGATACTTCAAGTCTGCATGGCAGATTGTTGTGCTGGCAAGCAAAGAGATTCAAAATAAACTCCTTGCCATCGGCGAGCGAATCAAAGCAAAGTATCAGGCTGAGTTTGAGGCGCTGAAGGCGCCTTATGCCGAGGCTGTACTGGAATCGGTTCCTGCACACCTTAGAAAGATTAAAGCGTATGAATTGCAGTTTGTATTCCACGCTGACGGATGGTTCCTGGTACACTGTATCACAGCGCTCCTGAAGAACGGCAAACTGAAGGAGCCTACCGAAGGCCAGAGAAAATCCTTAACCACACTGATTGCCAATGTATAAGCAAAGCCTTTTGCGAATGATCATGATTAATATGTGAGGGTTTAAAGTCATACGAAAACCAGAAGAAATATCTATTTTGTAGCCAATAGCCAAGCAAAAGACCTATGCTTTGACTGAAAGCATAGGTCTTTTCTCATGCAAAACTTATGTTTTTGGGAATGTCAAATTCAGGTTGAAATATTAGCAGAAATATATTATATTGTTTAGGAATATGCTTTGTAAAATTTGATCCCTAATGGATATTTTCACTCACTCAGGAGGTAATTATGTCTTTGGATATGCAATGGTTTAACGACATGGAGGCACGCATCCCCAAGGGTAAGGTGCGCACCAGATTTGCGCCCAGCCCCACAGGTTATATGCACGTAGGCAATCTGCGCACCGCCCTTTACACCTGGCTGATTGCCAGAAAAGCCGGCGGCACCTTCATTCTCAGAATTGAGGACACCGACCAGACCCGCCTTGTGGAGGGTGCGGTGGACCTTATTTATTCAACCATGAAAAAGTGCGGTCTTGACCATGACGAAGGTCCCGATGTGGGCGGCCCTGTAGGCCCCTATGTCCAGACCGAGCGCCGCAGTCTTTACGGCAGGTACGCCGATCTGCTCATCGAGAAGGGCGGCGCATACCGCTGCTTCTGCAAGAAGGATGACGAGGCCAAGGATGAGGACAGCTTTGCAAAGCACAGCTGCCCCTGCTCACTTTTGAGCAAGGCCGATTCCGACGCCCGCGCCGCAGCCGGTGAGCCCTTTGTCGTGCGCCAGCGCATCCCCGAGGGCGAGACCTCTTTCGACGATGCCATCTACGGCACCATCACCGTACCCAATGACAGCCTTGATGAGGGCGTACTTATCAAAAGCGACGGCCTGCCTACCTACAACTTTGCAAATGTCATTGACGACCATCTGATGGGCATCACCCATGTTGTCCGCGGCGCTGAGTATCTGTCCTCCGCACCCAAGTACAACATTCTCTACAAGGCCTTTGGCTGGGAGATCCCCACATACGTCCACTGCCCCGCTGTTATGCGCGACGCGCACAACAAGATGTCCAAGCGCCACGGCGACCCCTCGTTTGAGGATCTGCTGGAGCGCGGCTATCTCACGGAAGCGGTCATCAACTATGTGGCTCTGCTGGGTTGGAGCGCAGGCGGAGAGGAAGAAATATTCAGCCTTAAGGAGCTGTCGCAGATATTTGAAATCTCCGGCGTTTCCAAGTCCCCCGCCATTTTCGACACGGAAAAGCTCAACCACTTCAACAGCGTGTATATCATGGCGATGGAGCCCGATGCCTTTGCCGAGCTCGCCCGTCCGTATATCATTGCCGGCGCCGGTGAGGGCGTGGATCCCGACCTTATCGCGCCCCTGCTGCAGAAGCGCCTGACCGTTCTTACTGAAATCCCCGGGAAGGTCAGCTTCTTTGCCGCGCTGCCTGAATACGGCATTGATCTTTACACCAATAAAAAGTCTAAGACCAACCCAGAGATTTCACTGCAAATGCTAAGTATATGCCGGGATATGCTGGCGGCTCTCCCCTCCTGGGACTACGACAGCATTCACGACGGACTTATGGGCCTTGCGACAGAACAGGGCGTCAAGAACGCCACACTGCTGTGGCCCCTGCGTATTGCCGTCTCGGGCACTGCCGTTACTCCCGGCGGCGCTGTTGAGATCTGCCACATTCTGGGCAGAGATGAGTGTCTGCGCCGTGTTGATATTGGCATCGAAATGCTCAAAGCGCAGGCGTAAAGCTATTGACCACTAAAGTTTTGATGCACCTGTTATGGGTGCATCAATGCTTATTACAAGACTGTTTCAGACAGGAGGATGGATATGTTCTGCCAACACTGTGGAAATGAACTTAACAGCAGTGCGAAATTCTGCTCAAACTGCGGCGCGAAAGTGGGCGGCACAAAGAGGATCAGTGCGCCGTTTTTGGTGCTTATAATTGCATCCACACTGGTACTGCTCATCGTGGGCGCATATTTTGCCAGCCTTTTATTCGGCAGCAACCCGAATGGAAGCGCCGGTGGATCCGATGATATCTCAACTGTTACCGAGGCCGGTGAGGGTACCGATATTGAGGCCGATATTGAGGACGATGTTGTGACCGATAATGCCGGGTCAGAATTCGGCACTGATATAATCGACGCCCTGCATCAGTTTGCCGGACGCACACAGACGCTGTGGAACAAGGAAGTTTCCTATGAGCTGGTGGAGCTGCCGGAGAGCGCCTTTTTGGAAGCGGCCCGATGCACCGGACTTGCCCCGGACGGCGTAACATTCCTCTTTGGCAGCGCAGAGGGAGCATATTTGTGGAATATAGACACGGATGAGATCACTTTCATCTACTCCGCGAACGAAGAAACGGATGACCAGCTCCGCCTGATTTACAACGAAAACCACCCTGATGGCGGCGGTGAAGTCCTGTCCGGCAGTGAGCTTTTGCGCAGCGCACTGACCCGATACCGTGACGACAGTCTTTGCGCATTTTATACTATGATTCCCCAGCCTTACACTAATGGTCCATACCTTGCTGTAACGGATTTGTACTTCGGCTATCATTGGATAATTGATACCAGCTCGGGTGCACTATATACCGGTGTCTCCAATGTGGGTGGCGTCTACGACAGCACACTGCTGTACTACTCCATGGGGAATGGTGATATCACGCTCAGAGATATTGAAACCGGTGATGAGCGGGATGTAAATCTTGCCGTACACACAAGTTTTGGCGCAGAGGACGCGATTGTGCAAAGTGCCTCTTTCCTGCCTGACGGAAGCATAGGCGTCGTATTCCGTTCATCCTCTATCGATAGTTCTGCATCGATGTCCTCACAGCAGGAGCTTGTAATCTCAACCCCCGATGGCTCTACAGAAAACTATCAGTTGGGGCGTGCGGTATTTGGCAGTAGCCAAATGTGCATTGTATGTGCCGATGCAGACTATATACTGCTTTATAGCCGTTATTACGCAACGAAAGTTCCGCCGCTTCTGGTCAACCGCATTACCGGTGAGGTGTCCATGCTGAGTAATGAGGAGGGCGTTATTACCGCATCTTCCTTTGATGAGGTCACGCACATCTTTGGTGCCGGAGAAGACACCGACTGGTATAACGTTTTAGTTCCTGTCTGCCCTATGTCTGATGGGGAGAGCATTTTATTCATTAACGGAGACGGCAATCTTGTGCTGTACCGCCCGGACAAAACGCAAACCCAGAAATTATTTGATGAATTCCCCCTTTCCTTTTCTGCAGTCTCCGGTAATAACTACGACCGCTTTGTCAGTCCGGGTGCTTACGGATATGAGGTATATTTGCAGTTTATTGTGAAATAGACAACAAATTTGTCACAAATTAATCGGCCACTGCAGTTACGATTGCAGTGGCCATTTTCTGTGCAGGAATTTACTTGCATAATTACATTTAACGGGGAAAACTGTCAGCAAGGAGTGATGGTTATGAAAAAAATGTCCCGTAACCGTATACGGATCATAAGCTATACGGCGGCCCTTATTGCCGTTCTTACAATCTTCGGAGTAAGGGAAAATGCAAAAGCAGAGTACTACAGACAGGCCGCGGTTACATCGGCAAGGCAGGCGGCAGCAGACCTTGCCGTATCGGCAGAGGAGATAAGCACAGCACTCACAAAGTGCGCCCTGTCCCCATCTGACGAGCTGACAAGCATGATGTGCGCAAGGCTGTACGGAACCTGCCTTGTCACCTCTGCCGCACTTGATGCGCTGCCCTGGCAGCATGAGATGGAAAACCTGACAGCGATGCTGGAAGAGGTCGAGCTGTTTGCGCTTGAGAGTGCGCAGACGGGTAAGATCGATAAAGACGCGCTGACTGCCTTGCAGAGGGATGTGGAAAACGCCTCGGCTCTGCTGACAGATGCATACAACAGCTATCAGGGCGGCTGGCTGTCATTCGGCAGCTCGTCCATTGACCCGTATCATAGCGCAGATGAGGATGATCTCGGCGACAGGATCGGGCAGATAAACGACTCTGCGGCAAGCTACGCCCCTAACGGCACAGGTGAAGAGGCGCAGGAGGTAATAAGCGCCAATGAAGCCCGGGCAAAGGCCGCAAGGCTTCTAGGCTGCGAGCTTGAGGATGTGTCCTGCGACACCATAAAGGGCAGCAGAGGCACAGTGTACAGCTGCAGCAGCGGCGATATATTCCTGGGTATTGACGCGATTGACGGCAATATCGTCAGCTACACAAACCTTGCCTGCAGCGGCGGCGAGGGATGCAGCCCACAGGATGCGCTAAGGAGCGCGGTAAAGTTTATCAAGGACACCGCAGGTATTGATGTGGAGAGCCTGTCCTACAGAATAGACGACGGTTTTATGCGCTGCACCATGACAGGCAGGGAGAGCGATATGTACGACATTGACACCCCCGTCAGTGTAATGATCGATCTGAGCGACGGCAGTGTAGCGGCGTTCGACCTGAGTGATTATCACGCAGCGGCAGATGAGCGCAAGTCTATAACCCTGGGTATGGGCGAATCAGAAAGCGCGATCGAGCTGCCGCCCCAGGCACAGCCGGAGTCAAGGCGCTTCTGCCTTATCCGTATGCCATGGAGCGATTACCGCCTGTGTGAGGAGTACACTGCAGTCAGCAGCGACGGCAGCAAATATGTCATCTATTACGACGCCGCAACAGGTGCTGCAATCGATCTTAGAACTGTATCTGAGGACGAGGGCAGTTTAACAATCAGCTGAGGCAAAAGAGCAAGAGCTTTGGTAAAAACCAAAGCTCTTGTAATTTATTCTAATTGAAAATTAATACTCTTCGTCGTAGTCTTCGTCCGGGTCATAATCGTCGGCGAGCATATCGATCTGAGTATTCTGCGCCGGTGCGGTACCGTTTACATAGCGCATCTCCTGCCACTCACTCTTTGTAATGAGCATCTGGCGGGGCTTGGAGCCTTCAAAGGGTCCGACGATATGCAGCTCTTCCATCTGGTCCACAAGACGGGCCGCCCTGGCATAGCCGAGTTTCAACCTGCGCTGCAGCATGGAAACGGAGGCCTGACCGGTTTCAAAGATCACATCCACCGCCTGGGGCAAAAGCTCATCATAATCGGCAAACTTATCCTCAACGGTTTCCGCTTTCTTTCCGCTATCTGCGGCCTTGCCGGCAGCTGCCATGTCGATCTGGCGTATTACATCGTCAGAATAGTCCGCCTCACTGCAGGACTTGATAAAGTCCACAATATTCTCCCGCTCTTCATCGGAGACCCATGTGCCCTGAATTCGCTGGGGCTTGGACGATCCGATAGGCGCATACAGCATATCGCCGTTGCCCATAAGCTTGTCGGCGTTGCCGCCGGCATCCAGGATGATGCGCGACTCAAGGGCGGAGGATACCTTAAACGCAATGCGGGAGGGAATGTTTGCCTTCATAAGGCCGGTGATGATGTCGGCACGGGGGCTCTGGGTGGCGATGACAAGGTGGATGCCCGCGGCGCGGCCCATCTGGGCAATGCGGCAGATGGATTCCTCAACCTCTTTGGCGGCAACCAGCATAAGGTCAGCCAGCTCGTCAATGACGATGACGATTTGGGGCAGGGTCTGCATATCAAGAGCGGCGGCGGCCAGCTTGTTATAAACCTGAATCTCTCTTGCGCCTGCATCAGCGAACATTGCGTAGCGCTTCATCATCTCGGAAACGGCCCACTGGAGAGCACCGGCAGCCTTCTTCGCCTCGGTAACGACAGGGACGAGCAGGTGTGGGATGCCCATATATACCTTGAACTCCACCATCTTGGGGTCGATCATGATGAATTTGACTTCATCCGGCGTTGCCTTATAGAGAATACTGAGAATCAGCGAGTTGAGGCAGACGGACTTACCCGAACCGGTGGTGCCGGCAACGAGAAGGTGGGGCAGCTTGGCAATGTTGCCCACGACAGCCTCACCGCCGATGTTCTTGCCGATGGCGAAGGTCAGCTTGGAGGATGCGTTCTTAAACTCGGAACTGTCAATTAGGTCGCGTAGATATACGGTGCTGACCAACTTATTGGGAACCTCGATTCCCACGGTGGACAGCCTGTTGGGGATAGCCGCGATGCGTACGCCGGCAGAGCCCAGCGCAAGGGCAATATCGTCAGCAAGGCCGGTAAGGCGGTTGAGTCTTACGCCAACCTCAAGCTCCAGCTCATAGCGGGTGACGGAGGGGCCGTGGATGATATTATTAATTTTGGAATTGATGCCGAAAGAGGCCAAGGTAGTCTCAAGACGCTCTTTGGTAAGGCGCACCTCTTCCCTGCTGTCCATCTGGGTGCCGGGCGCACCCTGTGACAGAAGCTCAAGACCAGGGAAGCGGTAGGCAAAGGGAATATCCTGCAGCTCCTCATCGGGGGGTGTAAATGTATCCTCAACCGGTACTGACTTAGATTTGCTGCGACGCTTTTTGGGGGCGTCGAGAATAAGTTCCGGCTCATCAATGATGGGCTCAACCACGATCTCCGGCGCTTTAGCGGTTTCAGCCGCGGTGTCAAACAGTTCCTGCGCCACATCAACTATGTCAATGCCGGGCTCAAGGCGGCTGGCCTCAATAATTTTTGTCGCCTCCTGCACTGGGTAATCAAGGTCACCCACATCGGCAAGGAACTCGTCCGGGGACTTAACGCGGGACTTGTTTCTGAATGTGCCCGCCTTCAACGGTGTATCGGACGGCGGGACATCGTCAAGGGGAAGGTCAAAGTCCGCTGCCTTCACACTTGCCGCACGGGTCGGTTTGGGAGCAGGTGTGGCAGGCACCGCGGGCGCGGCAGGCTCAGCCGGCTGCTCGGACGCCTTCCTGCGGGGTGACTGCTGCTTCGCAGGGGTGACTGCAGGCACATCGTCATAATCGTCCGGATCATAAGGGATGCGCTCTCTCGATTTGAGAACGGATATAAGCGTAGAAATGAACGGGCCGAGAGCCGCCCAGGTAAGGAAGGCCGTGACAACGAAGAACAGAATCGCAGCGCCGGCCTTGCTGAACATATAGGTGAACAGAAGGCACACACCGCCGCCTATAATGCCGCCGTTGGTGCAGGCCCTGCCATCGCTCCAAAGCTGGGCAAACCAGCCGTCGGCGAGGATGATCTTGCCGGTCTCATCACGCACGGTGTCAAGATTGGCGAACAGGTGGAAAATGCTTGCAATAAACAGAGGAAGCAGAAGGGCGCATACGAAGCGGAAGCGGATAGGACGCCCGTGGTGGAAGAAAAGGATAACGGCGCCCAGGACAAGGACAACAGGGACAAAATAGTAGCCCCAACCGATCATTCCGCCGAATAATCCGCGCATTGCCTTGATTATAACACCCTCGCTGCCAAGGCAGCCAAGCATGGTGAAAATAGCAAGCAACAGACAGATAAGGGCGCCCAGTTCGCGCCGATAGGGCCGCTGCTGGGCCATGGCGCCGGAAGGCGTCCTTGTTGTGGATTTATTGGAGCCGGTTTTTGACGCAGAAGTCTTGGCAGCACCGCCGCTCTTGGAAGCGGCAGAGTTTTTGCTGCTTTTTGCGGTATTGCTTTTGCCAGATCCGGTTTTCCCAGCGGCCATACAGCGTTCCTCCTGTTGCGGTTAGTAGATTATCACATGAATATCGACAGTATCAGGGTGACAGTGCCGACAGCAAGCATATACAAAGACACATTAATAAGCTGTTTACGCTCCGTTATGTATTTGAAGAGCAGGATGCAAATGTAGCTGACAACAAAGGTAACTGCCGCGCTGCCTAAATACATCCAGATAAGCGACCAGTCAACGCCGGCATTGAGTGAACCAAGCAGTCCGATAACGCCGGAGAGAAGATAAACAGGCGCCATGATGAAATAGGAAAAACGGACTGCGTTGGTATGTCTGAAATCACTGGTCACGCACAGTGCATAGGCCGTGGCAAAAATGCTCATACCCGGCAGGGCGGATACGGCAACACCAAGACCGATAAGGATCGCGGTGCCCATGGACATACTTTTGGAACTTCTCTTCCCTTCCTGTATCTGGAAGGTAGCCCAGAGGATAACACCGGTAAGCAGCATGGACAGCGCAGTAAAAGTGGTGTTGTTATAGAGTTTTGTAACAGAGTCGGAGAACAGAAGAGGAACAAGCAGCGGTACGATGCACACGCAGACCATGGCAGCGGTACGCACATTCTGGGGCAGGCGCTCAGTATTGCGGTCACGAACGGGCATCCTGGAATAAGCGATAGTCTCACGGATTATAGCAAAAAACTCACGCCCATAGATGACCATAATTGCGCCAAAGGCCGCAAGATGCATGAAAGCCTCAAATATGGCATGATTCTCTCTGGCGTACCCGAGTCCGAAAAGGTTGACCAGGATGGACATATGGCCCGAAACAGAAACAGGCAGGAAACGGCAAATACCCTGTACAAAACCAACAAACAGGGCGGTAAGCCATACCATATCTCCATTCCTCCTTCCATTACAGAAAATTAACAGTACATAATATGATACCATATATGCGCCGCTTTTTCCAGTACTAATTTACATAATTATTGCAAAAAGATGGGGCTGTTACCGCCCCATCTTTCCGTTTCCGGCTCAGTTATTGTAAAAAGCCTTCATTCCCTTGTAGGTCATGTAGCAATCCAGCTTGCTTACCACCTCAAAGGGTGAATGCATGGAGATGACCGGCACGCCGGCATCCACAGTCTCGATATTGCGCTTGGCCATGTACTTTGCAACAGTGCCGCCGCCGCCCTGATCGACCTTGCCCAGCTCGCCTGTCTGCCAGATGACGCCCTCTTTATTAAAGATGGCGCGCAGCTTGCCAACGAACTCAGCCGATGCATCGCTGGAGCCACTCTTGCCGCGGGAACCGGTGAACTTGCAGATACCGATACCGTAGTTGAGCTTGGTGTTGTTCTTTCTGTCGGAGACCTCGGGATAATTGGGGTCGAAGGCGTTGGTAACGTCCGCTGAGATGCAGGCGGAATTGGCAAAGCAGTGATACACATTGGTGCCGGAGGGGCCGCAAAGATCCAGAATGAAGCACTCAAAAGCCTCAGACTGCATTCCGCTCACGCCCTCAGAGCCGATCTCTTCCTTGTCGGCAAGGATACAGACAGCAGTTTTCGCGGGCATCTCGGTCTCAAAGATCGCCGCCAGCTCGGCATAGGCGCAGACACGGTCATCATGTCCGTAGCCGCCGATGAGGGAGCGGTCAAGACCAACATCGCGGGGATCATAGGCGGGAACAGCCTCCAGCTCGGCAGAGAGGAAATCCTCTTCGGTAATGCCGTACTTCTCGTAAAGGAGCTTGAGAACGGCATACTTGACCCTGTCCTTACCCTCGTCACCCTTTACAGGCAGAGTTCCGACCATGATGTTCAAACCCTCACCACTGTGGGCATCACCAAGGGGCTTGCTGCTCTGGTCCTTGGCCAGATGGGGCAGCAGGTCGGAAATATACAGAACGGGATCGGCAGGATCGGCGCCGATCTTCACCTCAACAACGCTCTCATCCTTGAGAACAACAACGCCATGAAGCTCAAGAGGTGTGGCGACCCACTGGTACTTACGGATGCCGCCGTAGTAATGGGTGTCCAGATAGGCGACATTGTCACTTTCATACAGGGGCACCTGCTTGATATCAAGGCGGGGAGAGTCGATATGTGCGGCGGCAATATTGGTACCCGCGCTCATAGGCTCGGTACCGATAACGGCCAGCAGCAGCATCTTGCCGCAGACATTGCGGTAAACCTTGTCGCCCGGCTTGAGGACATCGCCGGCATTCAGGGGCTTGAAGCCAATAGCCTCGGCCTGCTTAATGGCGGTGGTGACAGCCTCACGCTCGGTCTTGGATGCGCCAAGATATGCCTTGTACGCATCGCAGTAACGCTCAGCCGCGGCAAGCTCCGCCTCATCAAGGGCGTCAAAAACATTCTTCTGGCTGTAAAACAGCTTTTCTCTCAGGTCGCTCATTTATTTTCCTCCTTAAGCTGCCGGAAAAGGCCGGCGCATAATTCACTGAATTGTTCCGCGCTGTCAAAATCATTGACAATACACATATCGCAGTTTTCACGGTAGTAACTGTCCGGCTTCTGTGCGTCCACACGCATACAGGCACGCTCAATGTCAATGCCGTCCCGTTCCATAATGCGGCGGATGCGCGCCTCTTTCGGGGCAAGCACAGCAACGGTTAGATCACAGATCTGAGCAAGGCCGCCGCTTATAAGCTCGACCGCGTCAATGGCGGCATCAGCCCCCTCAGCAAGGGCCGAGAGTATATCCAGCACCTCACTGCGGACGGCGCTGTGGCTTATACCATTGAGCTGTCTGAGCCGATCCTCATCGGAAAAGACAATAGCAGCGAGCCTTTTCCTGTCAACAACGCCATTGTCACAGGCATCAGGAAAGGCCAAGGCGAGCTGCTCATTAAGCGGCTTTGACTCAGCCAGAAGGCGGTGATACACCGCGTCACAGTCGATAACCGCAAAACCGATGTCGCGCAGGCACATCAATGCGCTTGTCTTTCCGGCACCTGTGGGGCCTGTCAGTCCAATAATCATATCAGTACCCGTAACGCGCAAGCACGGCGCGTATCCTCTCTTCCTCCAATCCGCCATGGCGCAGAACACTAGCGGGTTTGCTTGTAAGATCAACTATCGTGGACGCAACGCCGACCTGGCACCGTCCGCCGTCAACCACACACTGAATACTGCCGTCAAAGTAATCCAGCACTTCCCCGGCGGATACCGGGCTGGGCTGTCCGGAATAGTTTGCCGATGGCGCGGCAAGCGCCTGTCCGGTAAGCTCAATTATCCGCAAAGTTGCGGCATGATCGGGGCTGCGCACACCAACCGTATCGCCGCCGGCTGTGACAATATCGGGTACGCAGGCGTTTTTCCTAAGTATCATGGTCAATGGGCCGGGCCAGAAGGCCTCGGCAAGGGCGTATGCCGCTTCAGGAACATCAGTGCACAGGCTCTCAACCTGCTGCATTGACGACACAAGAAGGCTTATCGGCTTTGTGTCGGGTCTGCCCTTAACTTCATATATGCGCTCCACCGCCGCCTCATCTGTGGCAATGGCCGCAAGTCCGTACACCGTCTCGGTGGGAACGGCAACCAGCCCGCCATCACGCAGGAAATTTGCCGCGACCCCGGCGCTCTGCGGCTCCGACGCGCTGATTACAAGAGTTTTCACACTATCCCCTCCCCGGAGGAATTTGCCAGCTTTTCCGCCCTGTCAGCGGAGGTAAGGGCGTCAATTATCGTATCAAGGTCTCCGTTCATAACAGCGTCGATCTTATAAAGCGTCAGGCCGATGCGGTGATCGGTGACGCGGCCCTGTGGAAAATTGTATGTCCTGATCCGCTCAGAGCGGTCGCCGGTACCCACCTGGCTCTTCCGCTCGGCGGCGATGGTGTCGGCCTGCTTCCTGCGCTCAAGCTCATAAAGGCGGGAGGCCAGTATTTTCAGCGCACGGTCCTTGTTCTTATACTGGCTGCGCTCATCCTGGCACTCAACCACAAGCCCCGTGGGCAGGTGGGTGACGCGGATCGCACTTTCGGTTTTGTTTACCTTCTGCCCGCCGGCGCCGGATGAGCGGAAGGTGTCGATCTGAACCTCATTAAGATCAAGGCGGAAATCAACCTCATCCGCCTCAAGCAGGACAGCAACAGTGCAGGTCGAGGTGTGGATACGCCCGGAGGTTTCCGTTTCCGGCACCCGCTGCACACGGTGTACGCCGCTTTCATACTTGAAGCGGGCATAGGCACCCCTGCCCGAAACCATAAAGCTAACCTCTTTTATGCCGCCAAGCTCAGTTTCGTTGATATTTGCAAGCTCCACAGTATAGCCGTGGGACTGGGCGTACATACAGTACATGCGGTAAAGGGAATTTGCAAACAGCGCCGCCTCTTCCCCGCCGGCGCCGCCGCGAATTTCAACAATGGCGTTCTTTTCATCGTTGGGGTCGCCGGGCAGCAGGAGGATAAACTGCTCCCGAAGCTGTGCCATCTTTTGGTTGGCGGCCTCCAGCTCTTCCTGGGCAAAGTCGCCGAGCTCAGGATCGTTCAGTAGTGCCTGTGCCTCCTGCGCCTCATACTGCGCCGCTAAAAAGGCGCGATATGCCATGGCCGCCGGCTCAAGCTCACTCTGCTCTTTGATGATCTGGGTATAGAGGGCGGGATCCTGATACACAGCGTTATCGACAAGGCGAGCCTCATTAACTGAATATTTATTTTCAATCGCCGCAAGGCGTGAGAGAGTAATATCCATTGCGCACCTGCAAATCGTTTTATAGCACAGTACATTTTAGCACAGACGGATTCTTTTGTAAACAAAAGAGCCCTAAAACGCAGAAATGGGGCCGCAGGTGAGTGCGGCCCCATGGGTGTCATGCGGGAATATTCTTAATTACAGATCAGCGGTTGTTTTTACCGTCGCCGGATGTGGGGTCGATCCCACTGTTGTAAGGCGGTGTGCCGTACAATCTGGCATCGCGGCGCTTAATAATAAAGCGAACCACGAAGACTATAAGCACAACCACAGCGGCAAGCAGGAGAAGAACAGGCAGGGAGACCACAAACCACATAAACAGGTCTTTGAAGAACTCGCCAATGCCGGTGAGGCTGTCTTTCACACCGGTGAGCATCTGCTGCCAGTAAGTCTCGGTAACCTGAGGTGTCACGCGAATGACGGCAACCTCATTGATGTAGAGGTAAAGAGTGCTGTAATCAACACTGTTCTGCCAGTTCTTAAGGCGGGAGGTAAGGGAATCAATGCTGTACTGCACGTCGCTGAGTCGGGATTCGATGTAGATCATCTCCTCAACCGTGTCAGCCATTGCCAGCATTTCAATAAGCCGCTCCGCCTCGGCCTCGTAGGCGTCAAGTCGTGATTGCGTATCGTAGTATTGTGTGGTAATATTGTCAGTGTAGGTCTCCAGTGAAGTGACATAGCCAAGGGCGTCAAGACCGCCGCTGACCGCCGCAAACTGCTCGGCAGGTACGCGGATGGTGAAGTTTGCGCTACGGTAGGTCTGGTGATTGTAATATGTGCTGGTGTAGCCCGCGCCGCTTATGTAGGAGCTTTCCATAAAGCCGCCGCATTGCTCAACCATTTGGTAGACCTGCTCAACAGAGGCGTCAAACTCAGTGGTCTCTACAAAGGCATTTGCGGAATAGATGATCTTTTCTGCAAGGCTGGGCTGGGTCTGACCGGTCGCCACGATGCTGCCGGATTCCATGGTTGCCCCGGGCGCCACGGCTTCGATCTCCGCCGCATCCTCCATCACCACAAAGTCCTCATACTTGCCGGTGCCGCCGGACGCGCTGCCGGAGGTGGTAGTACCCGTGGCGTTGTCATAGGCCTCACTTGATGCGCCGCAGGAGCACAGCGCCATAACAAAGACGACCGCGAGGATAATGCTGAAAATTTTGAGTGTAAGTGAATTCTTTTTCATGTAGGTATCCCCCTTTCGCTCATTATGACGAAAGTGTAACATATTTGTTCCATATATTTCAACAATAAAGCAGGTAATTATGAGTACAGCAATTATAGGAAGAAGTTCTTTTGCCGCAAAAATGAGCGGCGCGCTTGAGCTGAAGCAGTTTTGCACACCGGACGCCGCCATCGCGCAGTATGATACACTGCTGCTCGCCGATGAGCCGGTCACTTTCCCGCAGGCAATCGCCGAAATCGCGCCCTTTATGAAGGCAGGGCAGGCAGTGATCGTGGGCTGCGGAAGCATCTACGGCACATGGACGGTGTCAAAGGCGCTGTATAACAACAAGGCGCCAGACCGAATAATCGTGGGCATGTGTGACGCATGGTCCGGCAGCGCGGACAACGCGTCTGTAAATACGCAGACAGCTCTGGTCAGCGCGCACAATTTTATCTACACTCCCCTGCTGGCGTATCTTCTGAGCGAGGTGTTTGAGAATGTGGAAACAGCGGCAAGTCCCCTTGCCCTCAGCTTCCGCGCACCGGGGCTTATAAACGAGCTTTTGCCCATTGCAAAGCAGTGCGGCTGTGAAGATATTCTTTCCAAGGCACGCAGTGAGGCGCTGGAAATCGGCCTTTTAATGGGTACCGTTCCTGCCGGCGGCGAAGAGGTCGTATACGGCAGCACGATCGATTCTGCACTAAATGCCGCCGTGGTCTGCCTATATCCGCTGACTGAAACTGCTGCCTTCCTGGGATATGACGCACCGGCACTGAGTGCCTTACTCACCGCCGCCGACGAGATGAGCATGGGCCGCGTTTCCGAAGTCGGCAAAATGCATCTTCCCAAGCTGGATTCGGTGATAAGCCACGACCACAGGCATTTATGATTAAAATATCCATAACAGTCACCGCCATGAGCGGTGACTGTTCTCATTTCTCAATACAAATAAAAGTGAGCCGGAGACCTCCGACTCACTCTTTGATATTAAAATTAATAATATCTCTTATTCTTGTTCTTGCGTGCCGCCTCGGACTTTTTACGGCGCTTAACGCTGGGGCTCTGATAATACTCTTTCTTTCTCAGGTCAGCCAGAACGCCGGACTTAGCGCAATTTCTCTTAAAACGCTTAAGAGCACTGTCCAGGGACTCGTTTTCCTTGACATGGACTTCAGACACTGTGTTTCCCTCCCTCCAAGTACGCCGCTGAGACGCCTTGTGGGGCATGATAACGGCTTAACTAACGGGTATTATACTCGCTCTTCCTGCATTTGTCAACAGGAAAAGCTAACAAGGTTTCGCAATAAGATTTACGAGGCGACCCTTTACAACGATGCTCTTGATGACATTCATGCCTTCAAGCGCTTTTGCCACCTTGGGATCGGCCTTGGCAGCGGCGATGACCTCATCATCATCGGCATCGGCGGCGACAGTGATCTGACCGCGGACCTTACCGTTGACCTGAACGGCCATGCTGACCTCGGCATCCTTACACTTATCCTCACTGTACTTGGGCCATGCGCTTACGGAGCAGATGCCCTCAAAGCCCTTGTTCTCCCAGATTTCGTCACAGATGTGGGGCGCAAAGGGGCTGAGCAGGCTCAGGAAGGTCTTCAGCTCTGCCCTGTTGCAGCTCTTGTCGATCTGATTGAGGAGGGTCATCAGAGCGGCGATTGCGGTGTTGGGCTTGAGGTTCTCAATATCCTCACTGACCTTCTTGATGGTCTTGTGCATGGCGGACATGTTGGCCTTGGAATAATCCTTGGCAGTGTCATTGACCTTCTCGGCCATTGCCCACACGCGGTCAAGGAAGCGCTTACAGCCCTTGACGGCCTCATTGGACCAGGTGGCCACTTTCTCAAAGTCGCCGATGAACATGATGTACATACGCATGGTGTCAGCGCCGTAGGTCTTGATAACATCGTCGGGATTGACAACGTTGCCAAGGCTCTTGGACATCTTGACGGAGGTGCGGTAGACATCGTTGCCGTACTTGGCAAGGGCGGCGTCCTTCTCCTCCTGAGTGGCGTAGTTCTCAATATAATGGGGGTTGTGGCCCAGGATCATGCCGTGGCTGGTACGCTTGGCATAAGGCTCTTTATGGGGCACAACGCCGATGTCATACAGGAACTTGTGCCAGAAGCGGCTGTACAGCAGATGGAGAGTGGTATGCTCCATGCCGCCGTTGTACCAGTCAACCTGGCCCCAGTAATCCAGTGCCTCTTTGGATGCAAGAGCCTCGTCATTGTGGGGATCCATATAGCGCAGATAGTACCAGGAAGAACCAGCCCACTGGGGCATGGTATCGGTCTCACGCTTGGCAGCGCCGCCGCACTTGGGACAGGTGCAGTTGACCCAATCGGTAATGGCGGACAGGGGGCTTTCGCCGTCGTCAGTAGGCTCATAGCTCTCCACATCGGGCAGCAGCAGGGGCAGCTGGCTCTCGTCCATGGCGACCTCACCGCAGGTGGGGCAATGGATGATGGGGATAGGCTCACCCCAGTAGCGCTGACGGGAGAAGACCCAGTCGCGCAGCTTGAAGTTAGTCTTGGCGTGGCCGATACCCTTGTCCTCAAGCCACTTGGTGATAACCGGGATGGCATCCTTAACGGTCATGCCGTCGAGGAAGCCGGAGTTGACCATGATACCGGTATCATCTTTGAGGGTAAATGCAGCCTCTTCAATATTGCCGCCGGCAACCACCTCAATAATCTCGCAGCCGAAGGCCTTTGCAAACTCCCAGTCGCGGTCATCATGGGCGGGAACCGCCATGATGGCGCCGGTGCCGTAAGTAGCCAGAACATAATCGGAAATGAAGATGGGTATCTCTTTGCCGGTGACGGGATTGATGCCCTTTACACCGTCAAGGCAGACGCCGGTCTTATCCTTGTTAAGCTCGGTACGCTCAAGGTCGGACTTGGCAGCAGCAACGGCCTGATACGCCTTGACGGCGTCGGCGTTTGCCAGCTTGTCCATCCACTTGGCTATGAGCGCATGCTCGGGAGACAGAACCATATAGGTGGCGCCAAAGAGGGTGTCCGGACGGGTGGTGTAAACCAGAATATCATCACCAAGGGTGGAGCCGAAGGTAACCTCAGCACCGTGGCTGCGGCCGATCCAGTTGGTCTGCTGTGCCTTTACACGGTCGATGAAATCCAGACCATCAAGGTCGTCAATAAGTCTGTCGGCGTACTTGGTGATGCGCAGCATCCACTGGCTCTTCTCCTTGCGGACGACATCGGCACCGCAGCGCTCACACTTGCCCTCAACAACCTCTTCATTGGCGAGGACGCACTTACAGCTGGTACACCAGTTGACGGGCATCTTTGCCTTGTACGCAAGGCCGTTCTTATATAACTGCAGGAAGATCCACTGGGTCCACTTGAAGTAAGCGGGATCGGTGGTGTTGATCTCGCGATCCCAATCGAAGGAATAGCCCAGCGCCTTGAGCTGACGGCGGAAGTTGACGATATTATCCTCGGTAACTTTACGGGGATGGATGTGGTTCTTGATGGCGTAGTTCTCGGTGGGCAGACCGAATGCGTCATAGCCCATAGGGAACAGCACGTTCATGCCGTCCATGCGCTTTTTACGGGCAATGATGTCCATAGCGGTGTAAGGACGGGGGTGACCCACATGAAGGCCGGCAGCGGAGGGATACGGGAACTCAACAAGTCCGAAGAACTTGGGCTTGTCACCGCCGTTTACGGTGGCGTAGAGCTTCTCATTCTCCCACTTTTCCTGCCACTTTTTTTCAATTCGTTCAAAATCGTATTTCATAACAGCTTCCTCTTCCCTTACTCTGCCAGCATTGCCTCAACATCAAGCTGGGGCGCATCGCCCCAAAGTCTCTCAAGGGCGTAGAACTGGCGGTTTTCTTTTGTGAACAGATGAATAATCAGACAGCCGTAGTCAAGCAGCACCCAGCCGCCGCTGCGGTATCCCTCCTGATGGAGGACGCTCTCGCCCTGTTCCTCAAGGCGGCGCTCAACCTCATCCGAAAGGTTTTTGATGTGAGTAGGATTATTGGCCGTGCAGACGATGAAATAGTCCGCAAGCACGGTAACGTCATGAGTGTGCATGACGGTAATATCGTTTGCAGAGCGGGCGTCCAGTGCCTTAACGGCGATTTTTGTCATTTCAAAACTGTTAAGCATTTATATATCGTCCTTTCAGCGGCAGACGGCCGCTTTTATATACTCCATTGCCGCAAGGGTATCGCCATGTGGCTCAACACCGTGGGAGCGAACCTCTTCAAGGCTCATTTCAAAGCCGCAGAGCATAGCCGCGTCAAGATCCTGATACGCAAGCTCGCGCACCTTTTCAACGCCGGGGAAATCCCTGCCGGGCTCGATAAAATCGGCAATATAGATCACCTTCTCAAGCACGGTCATATCCGGGCGGCCGGTGGTATGCCAGCGGATGGCGCTGACAACATCGGCATCGGCGGCATATTCCCGCTCAGCCACGGCGGCACCGGTTACTGCGTGCAGGAGCTTATAGTGTTCTTTGCCCATACCAAGCTCCGTTATACCATATTCCGCGCAGATTTTCAACTGTCCTTCGTAATCAATTGCTTTTGTGCAGTCGTGCAGAACGGCGGCAATACGGGCCTTATCTTCATCCGCGCCCCAGCGGCGGGCAAGGCGCACAGCCTCATACTCACAGCCGAGGGTATGCATCAGGCGGTGATGCCCGAGCCCCTCAAGGGCATGGCTGCGCAGCCAGTCGGCATTCGGCTTTGCATCAAAAAGGCGGTGGCGCAGTATATAGCCCATAACAGCCGGCTCAATGTATTCGCTGCCCTCCCCTTTCGGCAGTCGCTCACGCAGCTGGGTGGAGGAAAGCTCCAGAACAGGCACCGGGACGATAGTCACCCTTGCGCCAAACTCACCGCGCAGCCTTTCGGCATGGGCGGCAATCGCCGCGTCACTGCCCTGCTGACGGGACATGACACATAGGGAAATGTTTTCACACAGCCAATCTGCCTCGCGCCACATAAGCAGGCTTAAAAACATATCCCCGCCCAGGATAAGGGTGATGTCTGCGCCGGGATATATCTCTATAAGCCGCTGCATAGTAAGATAGGTATAGCTGACCCGCTCTTGCGCGGCCTCAATGTCGCTGACCTGAACACCCTCAAAATCTTTGAAGGCCAGTCGCGTCATTTCAAGGCGCTCATGTGCCGTGGGTGCGCCCGGTTCAAGGCTTTTATGGGGTGGAATACCCGTCGGAACAACAAGGGTCAAATCAGGTTTCAGCGCCTTCTGAGCCGCCGCAACAGCCAGCCTGTGCCCGCGGTGAGGCGGGTCAAAGGTGCCGCCGAAAACAGCGATGTGCTTCACGCTCATTTTACCAGCACGATGCGGTCGGGCTTTTGGGGATTTGCCTTGTAGATGACAAATTTGCTGCCGATAACCTGCACAGGATCTGCACCGCACTGCTCACACAGGATGGTGCAGGCCTCACGGGCGGAAAGCATGCTGTTATTGAGAACGCGGCACTTTATAAGCTCACGCGCCTTCAGCGCATCATTCACCTGCGCCGCAATATTGGGTGTAACATCGTCCTTTCCGATGTGAACAATGGTGTCCAGGCTGTTGGCAAGGCCGCGAAGCTGGGCCCTCTGTCTTGAATTAAGCATATTTTATTTCTCCCTGCTCATATATTCGTCGAGCATTATTTTGAATCTGCGCAGTGCTTTGCCCCGGTGGGAAATGGCGTTCTTCTCATCGGGTGTCATTTCGGCGGTGGTGAGGGTGTATCCCACCGGCTGGAAAATCGGGTCGTAGCCAAAGCCGCCAGTGCCGCGGTCGGCATGGGTCAGCTCTCCCCTGCATTCGTCCTCAGCCCACAGTTCATCGCCGTTGGGGAAGACGCAGGCAATGCTGGCAACGAAAGCGGCACCGCGATCTGTCACACCCTGCATCTTCTCAAGAAGCAGGCGGCGCTGTGCGGCTTCGTCATCAAGTCCGCCGAAGCGGGCGGAGTACACACCGGGTGCGCCGCCGAGGGCGTCCACGGTGATACCGGAATCGTCTGCAATTGCAGGCAGACCGGATATACGGCAGGCGGAGCGCGCCTTGATGAAAGAGTTCTCTTTGAAAGTGGTGCCGTCCTCTTCGGGGTCGCTGACGACGCCCGCCTCTTTCAGGGACATGATGTGTATCTCGTCACTTTCCAAGATTTCACGAAACTCCCTGAGTTTGTTGGCATTGTTGGATGCAAGCAGAAAAGTAATCATTCCAAAAGCGCCTCCACAAAGGGTCTGGGTTCAAAGGGCATCAGGTCGTCGGCCTGTTCACCCACGCCGATGAATTTCACAGGTATGCCAAGCTGCTGGCAGATTGCAAAGACGATGCCGCCCTTGGCGGTGCCGTCCAGCTTTGTAAGCACGATGCCCGAAAGGCCGGCGGCATCCTTGAATGCCTGCGCCTGGATAAGACCGTTCTGACCGGTAGTGGCGTCCAGCACCAGTAGGGTCTCCCTTGCGGCGCCGGGAAGCTCACGGTCGATCACACGGCTGATCTTTGAAAGCTCGTTCATAAGATTTGATTTATTGTGCAGGCGGCCGGCGGTGTCCACGATAATGACATCCGCACCGCGGGCTTTTGCCGCGGCAATGCCGTCAAACACAACGGCGGCAGGGTCGCTGCCCTCGGCATGGCGGACCATGTCAACACCGGCGCGCTGCGCCCAGATGCCAAGCTGCTCGGCGGCTGCAGCACGGAAGGTGTCACCGGCACACAGGACGATTTTCTTCCCCTGACGGCTCAAGAGCATTGCCAGCTTGCCGATGGTGGTGGTCTTACCCACCCCATTGACGCCGATGACAAGGATCACGGCGGGCTTTGTTGTAAGGTGCAGTTCTCTGTCGCCCACATCAAGAAGGTCGGTCATAATATCGCTCAGCGCCTGACGCACCTCTTCTTCGCCGCGGCAGCCGCGCATTTTGCACAGCTCTTTAAGCCGCTCAACAGCCTTCTGTGAGGTCTCTACGCCCACATCGGCCATTATGAGGGAATCTTCCAGCTCCTCAATTGCGTCGTCGTTCTCGCCGGTAAACTCGGCAATGGCGCTGTTGAGCATCGCGCCAACACCGCGCTTGGTTTTGGAAAGTCCGTCTTTGATCTTATCAAAAAATCCCATATTCTTCTCCAATTACTGTCCGACCGTCTTTTCGGCCTCTTCAAGATTCAGGGTAAGTACCTTGGACACGCCCTGCTCCTGCATGGTTACGCCGTAGAGCATATTCGCCTCTTCCATAGTGCCGCGGCGGTGGGTGATAACAAGGAACTGGGTCTTGTCACACATGCGGCGCATATAGGCGGCGCACCGTGCCACATTCTCTTCATCCAGTGCGGCTTCGATCTCATCCATGACGACGAAGGGCGCGGCATGTACCTTAAGTATGGCAAAATACAGCGCAATGGCAACATATGCCTTCTCTCCGCCGGAAAGCAGGGTCAGACTCTTGAGCTTTTTGCCCGGCGGCTGGACGAGGATCTCTATACCGCTTTCCAGTATGTTGTCGGGATCCTCCATGCGCAGCTCGGCAGTGCCGCCGCCAAAGAGGTCATGGAATGTCTCGGCAAAGGCGGATTTGATATTCTCAAATTCGACGGAGAAAATCTCCTCCATATTGCCGGAGATCTCGGAAATGATGCCCTCAAGCTCGTCAATGGACTTCTGAATATCGTCCCTCTGGCTGCTGAGGAAATCGTATCGCTCTTTAATGCGCTTAAACTCATCAATGGCGCCGATATTCGGCGTACCCAATGCAGACATCTGGCGTTTGATGCCGGCGGCCTGTTTGGCGGCAGCATCCCGGCCTTCGGAGAGCGGACGGCGCTGTGCCATAGCGGCACTGCGGCTGAGTTCGTAAGTCTCCCACAGGCGGTCGGCAAGGTGGGACGCATCGCTCTGTACGGCATCCAGCTTGCGCTCCTGCTCGGCAATATTCTGCAGAAGAGCGTTGACACGGTTATTTGCATCCTGCAGGCGCTTTTCACGGCGTGCGCGCTCAGCCTCAAGAGCCAGCTTCTTCTCTGCGGCCTGGGCGGCAAGCTCTCTTAGTTTGCCGATCTGGGCTCTCACCGCTTCCTCGGCTGCAATAGCCTCATTGAGCTCATTGGTAAGGGACAATTCCCTGGCCTGGAGCAGGTCGATCTGCTGCTGCTGGCGCTCACGGTCGCCGCCCATCTGGGCATACAGTTCACGCAGCTCTTCAATGGTCACGCGGGCGGCTTCATTCTCTGCCTCAAGGGCGGCCATGCGGGTGCGGACGGCTGCCATCTTTTCCGAGGCCTCGGACACCTTCTGCGCCAGCTCACCTCTGGAGCGGGTGATCTCGTCAAGTCCGGCTTTAAGTTCGGCAGCCACAGTCTCCAACATGGCGATGTCTGACCGGGCGCCGGAAATGTTGTCTTCGCACAGCTTAAGACGCTCTCTGACTGAGTCAAGCTCGGTCTTTGACGCGCTGCGGTTTGCCTCAAGCGCGGTGATAAGGACGGTGTACTGCTCAGACCTGGCGCTCAACGCGGCGCTCTCCTCACGGGCGTGGTTCAGCTCGTCCTGAGCAAGGTTCATATCATACTCGGCGGCAGCAAGCTCTTTCTTAGCGGCGGCAAGAGCCTGGGATGCGTCACTGAGCTTTGCCTCCATGTCCTTGCGGAGCTTTTCACTGCGCTCAAGCTCATTGGCGCGGCTGAGTATGCCCACATTCTTGTTTACGGAACCACCCGTCATCGAACCGCCAGCATTGGTGAGCTGTCCGTCCAGAGTGACGATGCGGTAACGGTAATTGTATTTTCTGGCTATCCTGATGGCACTGTCAAGGTCGGTTGCAACCACAGTGCGCCCCAGAAGCTGGGTATAGATGCCACGCAGCTTTTCGTCAAAACTGACAAGCTGGCTGGCAATGCCCTCATAGCCCGGCTCAGACTGAAGTCCGCGCTCATTGATTTCGCTGCCTTTTACAGAAGTGAGAGGCAGGAAGGTGGCGCGGCCGCCGTCACGGCGCTTGAGAAGCTGTATCGCGGCCTTGGCATCCTCTTCGGTGCCGGTGATGATATCGCCGATAGCGCCGCCAAGTGCAATCTCAACCGCAAGTGTATACTTATCGGGTACTTTGAAGTTTTCGGCAACGGTGCCGATAACATTGCGCAGGCGGCCGGATGCAGCCTCCTGCATGACGGTTTTTACGGCGCGGGAGAAGCCGGTATAATCCCGCTCCATATCCCGCAGCATCTGGATACGGTTATCCAGCGCGTTTGCTTCCATCTTCAAGGAACGCTCGGCATCCTCGGCCTTTTCTGCGCGCTTGCGGCGTGAGTCACAGCGCAGGGCATAGCCGCGCAGAGTGTTCTCAAGTGATTTTTCTTTATCCCGGGCCTGCGCTGCGTCAGCCTGACACTTTTGCGCGTTTGCCTTTTCCGCGCTGAGCTTTTCGTCCGCTTCATTCACCTGCCGCAGAAGTGCCGCGTCACGGTCCTCAAGCTCCTGCGCCATGGCGGCATAAGAGGTAAGTCTGTCTCTGGCGGCGGTCAGTTTTTCGGCATTGAGGCTGTCCTCCGCAGCGGCGCGGGCAAGTTTAGCTGCCTGCTGAGCATCCTCGTCGCCAAGTCCGCTTATGCCGCTTTCAATTTCGTCAAGCTCTGTCTGCGCCTGTACGATAAGTCCGTCATTGGACAGGATGCCTTCCTCGCGCTGCTGAATCTGGCGCAGAACGCCGCCCTCACGGTCGGACTGGAAATTCAACTCCTGCTTAAGGTGCTCGGCACTCTCGCGGCCGGCATCAATGGCAGTTTTCAGCTGCGCCGCAAAAGCGGCCTTTTCCGCAGCCTCCGCCTCTTTGGCGGATATATCGTCGCGTATATGGCTCGCCTCCATATCGGCGGCAGCACATTTTTCTGCCAGCTCATCACCGCCGGCATAGAGTTTTTCAAGCTCGTTCTCGCTTTTCGCCTTCTGAAGGGTCATGTCCTTCAGCGCTTCACTGAGCTCTTCGCTGCGCCTGGAAAGGGCATCAAGATCCTCTGTCCAGATGGAGATCTCCAGACCGCGCAGTTCATCGCGCAGGGCGAGATACTTCCTGGCCGCCTCAGACTGTTCACGCAGGGGATCCAGCTGAAGCTCAAGCTCAGATATCTTGTCTCCGGCACGAAGCAAATCCTGACCGGCTCTATCCAGCTTGCGCCCCGCCTCTTCCTTGCGGTAGCGGTAGCGGCTTATTCCGGCGGCCGCCTCAAATATCTCACGGCGGTCGGTACTCTTAATGGACAGTATCTCGTCAATACGGCCCTGACCGATAATGCTGTAGCCGTCACGACCCAGACCGGTATCCATCAGCAGTTCATTGATGTCCCTCAGACGCACATTCTGGCGGTTGAGCCTGTACTCACTGTCTCCGGAGCGGTAGTAGCGGCGGCTGATCTCCACCTCTGCACCCAAATCGGCAATGGTACCGTCGGAATTGTCAAGGATGAGTGTAACCTCACAATAGCCCTTCTGTCCGCGTTTCTGGGTTCCGCCGAAAATGACATCTTCCATCTTCGCGCCGCGAAGTGCCTTTGTTGACTGCTCACCCATGACCCAGCGCAGGGCATCGGAAATATTCGATTTTCCGCTTCCGTTGGGGCCGACTATGGCGGTGATGCCGCCGGTGAAGTCAAGCCTTGTTTTATCCGGGAAGGACTTGAAGCCGGTAAGCTCAAGTGCTTTCAAAAACATTTTTAATCTACCTTTTCCTCACGAATGAGGATCACTTTCCCTTTTTCAATATCGGTCTCGGTGATCTTTATATCCCGCAGACCAAACTGCGCTATAAGCGCGGTAATATTCGTTCTTTTCTGCCCGGTCATGGCAGATATCTGCCCCGGAGCAACACCCAGTACTACCCGGGAGCCGGGCCTGCAATTGCAGAGCAGTGCCTGCGCCCTCTTCAAATAGCGGACAGAGCGCGCCATCTCGCCCAGTGCGGGGTGGTATGCTCCGCCAGCCGCCTGTCCGCCGGACAGGTCGTCAGAGGGGTTGAGGCCAAGGCGGATAACGGGTATGCCCGCCTCGTCAAATACATCAAGCAGCTCACTGCACCACTGTGCCGCCTCCGCAGGGCTGTGTTCGCGGTACTGTCCCATTTTCCACATATCGTAAAGGGGAGTATCGCGGACGATGACCGTGGGGTAAAGACGCACGCCGTCGGGTTTCAGTGCCGCAATGCGCTTTGCAGACTCAAGCGCCTTTTCAAAGCTGTCACCTGGCAGACCGGTCATCATCTGAAGTATCAGTTCAAAACCAAACTCTTTGATAAGCTGTGCCGCCCGTTGGGTATCTTCCGCGCTGTGCCCCCGGTTTGAAAGGGCAAGCACCTCATTATCCATAGACTGAGAGCCCAGCTCGATGGTATGGACACCGAATCTACGAAGACGAAGCAGCGTATCCACATCAATGCAGTCAGGGCGGGTGGACAGGCGGATCCTGCCGCCGCCAAGGCGGTGGGTATACCGCGCCGCAGTGGAAAGCAGCTCTTCCTGCTCGCTGACGGGTATTGCTGTAAAGCTGCCGCCATAGAAGGCAATCTCAAATGCCGCGTCCTGCGGCATGGCCTTAAATCCGTTTTCAATCAACTCCACTGCATCCGCACCAGTAACGGGCTTCGCCTGGCCGGAAATATGCTTCTGGTTGCAGAAAACACAGTTCTGAGGGCAGCCCAGATGGGGGATGAAGATGGGGATTATTCTGCGGCGCGGGCTCATCTGTGGAGCTTCTCCAAAGCCGCTTTGGCGGCACGCTGCTCCGCCTCTTTCTTGCTGCGTCCTGTACCTGTGCCGGCAAGCTGTCCATTGACGACCAGGTTCACTGTAAAGCGCTTGTCGTGGTCGGGGCCGGATTCACCGGCGCTTTCGTAATGGAAAGTATTCCCGGCCTTCCGCTGAACCAGTTCCTGCAGTTCGGTCTTATAATCCCGGTCGATCTCATGCAGGTCACCCGAAATATGGGACAAGACCATTTCATGCACCAGACGGTGAGCAACCTCTGCCCCGCCGTCAAGCCAGCAGGCGGCAAGCACAGCCTCAACCGCATCAGACAAAATAGACGGGCGCTTTCTGCCGCCGCCGGCACTTTCACCCTTGCCAAGGCGCAGGTATTCACCCAGCCCGATCGTCTCACCAATCGCAGCAAGGCTGCCTTCACAGACAAGCTCGGCACGCATGCGGGTCATCTCGCCCTCACGCAGGTTGGGGTAGGTAGTGTAAAGATACGCCGCAACCTCCATACCCAGTATGGAATCGCCCAGAAACTCAAGGCGCTCATTATCGCGAACACCGAATTTTTTGTTTTCGTTGGCATAGGAGCTATGAGTAAGCGCCCGCTCCAACAGGGCGCGGTCGGAAAACTTGTGGCCGAGCCGCGCTTCAAGCACCGAAATATCCGGCATGATATCCTCCTGAAAACAATGTGCTGGGGTATTGCGTCCCTTATTCGGCAGCGGCAGCTTTCACCTGAGCCGCGATACCCTCGCATACGCCGCCGTTTACGATCTCAACGGCCTGGCGCAGGCTGGATGCAAAGGCCTTGGCATCGCTGGAGCCGTGGGCCTTGATAACCGGCTTGCGCACGCCCAGAAGGACGGTGCCGCCGATCTCAGACACATCAAACTGCTTCTTAAGGGCATAGACATCCTTTTTAAGAATAAGGGCCGCGATCTTGTTGAGCCAGTTCTTGTAGAAAGCCTTTTTAAGGCTGGACAGCATGTAAAGACCGATGCCCTCCATGCCCTTCATCATCACGTTGCCGGTAAAACCGTCACACACCGCAACATCACAGCCGCCCATGCACACATCGCGGCCCTCAACATTGCCGATAAAGTTGATCTTGCCCTCGTCATGGGCAGCCTTCAGCAGGGCATACGCCTCTTTCTGCAGGGGCGTTCCCTTAGTCTCCTCGGTGCCGTTGTTGAGAAGGCCGACACGGGGGCTTTCAATCTTGTTGGCGTAGCGGCAGTACATGGAGCCCATGATGGCAAACTGCTGCAGGTATTCGGCGGTACACTCAACATTGGCGCCGCAGTCAACCAGCAGGCACTTCCCACTCTTGGAGGGCAGGAAGGGAGCAAGGGCAGCGCGGCGGATGCCGGGGATGCGCTTTACAACAAGGCTGGCACCCACAAGAAGGGCACCGGTGGATCCGGCAGATACCATTGCGTCCACCTTATCCTCGCTGAGCATACGCAGGGCAACAGACATGGAAGAGTCCTTCTTGCGGCGGACGGCAACAGTGGCGTCATCCTCCATGGTTATGACCTCTTCGGCGTTCACAAGTTCAACTCCGGCAGGAACATCACTGTAACCAAGCTCAGCCAGAGCATTACGCATATCGTCCATGCGGCCGATAAAAACGGGGGTAAAGCTGTGTTCCTTAGAAGCGGCAAGGCCGCCCTTAATAATCTCAAGGGGGGCGTTATCTCCGCCCATTGCATCGATGGCTATCCTCATACTTTTTCCCTTTCCGCTGCGACCCACGCATCGATCCACTCAAGGGAACGGGCAGATATCGCGGCATTTTTATTTCTCTTTCCTTTGACGCGGTATTCAAGGGGATCGATGATCCCGAAATTGATGTTCATCGGCTGGAAATCACCCACTGCGCCGCCGCTGATATAATGGGCAAGGGCGCCGATGGCTGTCCTGGTGGGAAAATCTGCAGCAGGCTGTGCCAATAGCTCCTTCGCCGTCTCAATGCCAACCAGCATACCGGAGGCGGCGGACTCAACATAGCCCTCAACACCGGTCATCTGTCCGGCAAAGCTGATGCGCAGATCGCTTCTGAGGCGGTAATACCGATCCAGAAGCACGGGGGAATTGAGATATGTGTTGCGGTGCATCTTGCCGTAGCGCATGAAAGATGCCCTCTCCAATGAGGGGATCATAGAGAAAACACGCTTCTGCTCACCTATGCGAAGGTGGGTCTGGAAACCAACAAGGTTATATAGCGTACCCTCAGCATTGTCGCGGCGAAGCTGAACATTGGCATAAGGCTCACGCCCGGTTTTGGGGTCAATAATACCGCGGGGCTTAAGCGGACCGTAGCGCAGGGTGTCAATGCCGCGGCGTGCCATGACCTCAACCGGAAGACAGCCTTCAAACACCGCGCCGTCGTCGAAGCCGTGTACCTCCGCCTCCTCGGCGGTGGCAAGATGGGCAACAAATTGCTCATACTCCTCTTTCGTCATGGGGCAGTTGATGTAATCCGGAGTACCTTTATCGTAGCGAGAGGCGAAGAAAGCCTTTTCCATGTCAATGCTTTCAAATGTGACTATAGGTGCCGCCGCGTCATAGAAGCTCAGCGCGCTGCCATCCGGCGACAGAGTCAGAAGTTTAGCGGCAAGAGCATCGGAGGTAAGAGGGCCGGTGGCAATTATAACTCTGCCATCGGGAATATCCTCGGCTTCCCTCTCCACCACAGTGATGTTGGGGTGTGACTTGATGCGGCGGGTAATTTCCCGGGAAAAGCCAACCCGGTCAACAGCCAGGGCGCCGCCCGCCGGCAGACGGGTAAAATCGGCGCATTCAATTATAAGGCTGCCCATGCGGCGCATCTCTTCCTTTAGAAGGCCAACGGCGTTACTCAGATCGTCACCGCGCAGTGAGTTGGAGCAGACAAGCTCGGCAAAGTCGTCAGAACTGTGAGCAGGACTGCGTTTGGCAGGCTTCATTTCCCATAACCGAATGCTTATGCCCCTTTGGGCAAGCTGCCACGCGGCTTCACAGCCTGCAAGTCCGGCGCCGATGACGGTTACTTCATTCATGACTGCGCCCCCTCCCCTGCTTTGCTTTTGCTGCGGGAGCTTGTTTTGGCAGTACTCTTGGCTGCGGTCTTAGCCGCAGACTTAGTGCCGGTCTTTTTGGCGCTTGTTTTCCGGCTGCCGGTCTTTTTCGCCGTATCTGAGGTCTGATCTGTCTCACCCTCGGTCTTGGGCTTGGGCTTATATCCGCCGCGCTTATCCTCGGGCAGGAAGTTGGGGCAGTTTTCATTGATACAGAAAGGCTTTTTCTGGCCTCTTCCGGATTTTTTGAACATCGTATCTCCGCAGCTGGGGCAGTTGTCTGCAACCGGCACATCCCATGTGAGGAAGCCGCATTCCTTAAGCCGCTCACAGGCGTAGTAAGTGTAGCCGTTGCGGGAGGTACGCTTCAAAATCCTGCTGCCGCAGCGCGGGCAGCGGCCGGGCATCTCAATAACGAGGGGCTTGGTAAATGTGCACTCCGGGAAGCCAGGGCAGGCAAGGAAACGGCCGAATTTGCCGATCTTTACTACCATCTGGCGTCCGCACACATCGCACAGCTCGTTGGACACCTCATCGGGCACGCGGATGCGCTCACCCTCAAGGGCGGTCTCGGCATTACTGAGTGATTGGGCAAAGGGGCCATAGAACTCATGCAGGAGGGTCTTGTAATTCACATCGCCCTTCTCCACGCTGTCAAGGCTTTCCTCCATATTGGCGGTAAAGCCGGGATCCACGATGTCGGTGAAGCGGTCCTTCATAAGCTGGGTAACCACCTCGCCAAGGGGGGTGGGGCGCAGGTTCTTGCCCTCTTTAATTACATAGTTGCGGTCAAGAATTGTGGATATAGTAGGCGCGTAGGTGCTGGGGCGGCCTATGCCGGTCTCTTCCATTTCTTTGACGAGGGTGGCCTCGGTATATCTGGCGGGAGGCTGCGTGAACTTCTGCTCATGGGCAATGCGGTGAAGGCTAAGGGCGTCCCCCTCGTTCATGGGAGGAAGCTGTGCCCCGGGCTTGGTATTGTCATCATCGCGGCCCTCTTCATACACGGCGGTAAAGCCCGCAAAGCGCAGCGAAGTGCTGTTGGCACGGAAGATATAGCCGGCGGAACGGGTATCAATAGTCAGGCTGTCATACACAGCGGCAGACATCTGAGAGGCGACAAAGCGGCCCCAGATCAGGCGGTAGAGCCGGTACTGTTCCTGGGTAAGCTGGGTGCGGATGCTCTCGGGGGTGCGCAGCACATCGGAGGGACGGATGGCCTCATGGGCATCCTGTGCGCCGGACTTGGTCTTGAATCGGCGGGGATTGCCGGGATAGTAGCTGTCACCGTAGCGGGAGCGGATATAGTCCCGCGCCGCGGCGAGTGCATCTTCGGAAATGCGCAATGAGTCGGTACGCATATAGGTAATAAGACCCACAGTGCCCTCACCGGCAAGCTCTACACCCTCGTACAGTTGCTGTGCGATACTCATAGTGCGGCGGGGCGTCATGCCCAGTTTGCGGGAAGCCTCCTGCTGGAGGGTGGAGGTGATAAAGGGCGGGGCGGGGTTGCGCAGCTTGTCGGCCTTTTTCACCGACGCAACCGTGAAAGGCTCGGCACTGACAGCGGCAACAACTGCGTCAACCTCATCTTTGGTGTGAAGCTCCATCTTCTTCTCGGCGCCGTAGAAATGGGCAACGAACTGCGCATCGGAACCCGAGGGAGACAAAACGGCGTCCAGAGTCCAGTATTCTTCGGGGATGAAGGCACGGATTGCCTCTTCCCTGTCCACCACAAGACGGACAGCAACAGACTGGACACGGCCGGCTGACAGGCCGCGGCGAACCTTCTTCCACAGCAGGGGCGAGAGCTTATAGCCAACGATGCGGTCAATTATGCGGCGCGCCTGCTGGGCGTCAACGATGTTGCTGTCGATACTGCGGGGATTCTGTATCTCCTGGCGGACGACCTTGCTGGTTATCTCATTGAAGGTCACGCGCTTCGCCTTGGAATCGTCAAGATTCAACAGCTCTTTAAGATGCCATGATATGGCCTCGCCCTCGCGGTCAGGGTCGGTGGCAAGATATACTACGCCGCTGTTTTTCGCGGCCTTTTTCAGGTCGTTTATAACATCCTCACGGCCGGCCATGGGGATATACTCCGGCGTGAAGTCATTTTCAATGTCAACACCAAGGGTACTTTTAGGCAGGTCGCGCAGGTGACCCATGGATGCCTTTACGGTATATCCGGGGCCAAGATACTTGCCGATAGTTTTTGCCTTGGCGGGTGATTCCACGATCACCAGATCATTGTGCTGGTTTGCCATTATATAAATTCCTCTCCGGGGCGGGTTGTCCGCCCATTAAGTTCTTGGTAAGTGAGCACTCAGGCTCTTTTAAGTTCGTCGCCGTCGCCCGGCTCAATATGGCCGGAAAGCTGCAGCATGGTGATGGCGACCATCACCTCCGCCGCATCAAGGGCGCAGGCGTCAATTATCTCGTCCGGACGCATGGGACGGCTATAAAGCAGCTCATATACCCGGCGCTGTACCTCATCCTCGATGGCGGGTTTCTCGGGCGCAGCCTCCTGAGGGGCCTTAGCCTTTTCAGCCGGGGACGACATAAGTTTATCCGGAAACTGGTGAAAATAATTGCTGAGTATGTCGCTGCCGCGAAGGAAAGGATAGGCCCCGTCCATCAGCAGCTGATTTGACCCTTCGCAGGCGGATGAATCGGCATTGCCGGGAAGGACGAACACATCTCTCCCCTGCTCGGCGGCATGATTGGCGGTGATAAGCGCGCCGCTTTTTACAGGCGCTTCAATCACGGCGGCCGCAACCGAAAGTCCGCTCATGATCCTGTTTCTGGCAGGAAAGCGGTAGCCATCGGGTTTTGTCCCCGGAGGATACTCGCTGATTATTGCCCCGTTCTTCACAACCGCGTCGAAGAGTTTGCCGTTTTCCGGCGGGTACACCACATCAATGCCGCATCCGAGAACACCGAGAACCTTACCGCCGCCGTCAAGAGCGCCACGCGCAGCCTGCGTATCAATGCCGCGGGCAAGACCGGTGACGACCAGCGCACCCTGCTCGGCAAGCTCTTTGCCGATGCGGTAAGCGGACTTGAGCCCGTAGGCCGTACATTTGCGCGTGCCGATAAGGGCGATGGCGGCCTCATCATCAATATCAGGCAGCCTGCCGCGGAAATACAGCACGATAGGTGCATCGTAAATATTCTTCAGTCTGAAAGGATAGGCGCCGTCCGATACGGTAATGATACCAATTCCCTTGGCCTGGCAGCATTCAAGTATATCCCGGGATGCGGTGAGCTTCTTGTCGCACAGGGCGCTAATTTCCCACTTGCGCAGGAAGGTGCATTTTTCCAGCTCCGCTCTTTCGGCGAAGAACACCTTTTCGGATGAGCCGAAGCGTTCAAGCAGCTCATTTGCCGCACGGGGACGCTTTTCGGTGGCATTTGACAGCCAAATATCGTACTTGAGCGAAGCCATTATGAGCCCATCCTTTCTGTGTGATTGTTTATCGGGGCAGGTGCTTGCCGCCAAGCTCCCACATCAGTACCGCAGCGGCTGCAGCGGCATTCAGGGATTCGCAATTTGCCAGCATCGGGATTCGGACGCGTCCGTTGCAGATATCAAGCATTCTCTCACTCAGCCCCTGTCCCTCACTGCCGATAGCGAGGGCGGCGCCGGCAAGGGACGCATCGCGCACATCGACACAGCCGTCCCCAAGGGCGGCGGCGTACAGCCGGTTCTTTGCGGCAAAGTCCGCCGTCTCTTCATATGTGGAAAAGTTAATCGCCACGCGGAACACGGCGCCCATGGAGGCGCGGACCGCCTTGGGGCCGAAAGGATCGGCACATTCCCCAAGAAGCACGATGCGGCTAATGCCGAAGGCGCTTGCGGTGCGGATTACGGCGCCCACATTGCCCGGGTCCTGCACATTCTCAAGGATGAGATGACTGCCCTCACCGTATGCCGCCTGTCTCTCCGGCAGGGTGCAGGTAAACAGCAGGTCGCTGGGTGTCTTTTGGGTGGAGGTGTACTCCAATAGCTCCCGCGGTACAACCAACAGGCGCTCACATTCCGGAAGCTGTGTGGTGTCGCATCCATCACAGATGAGGATAGTGCCTATCTTAGCGCCGTGGCTTGCGGCCTCACCCAGGAGTTTTCGCCCCTCACACAGAAACTCCCCCTCCATGCGGCGGAACTGCACGGAAGAGCCCAGCTTTTTAATTCGCATTATTTCCGGATTCTTCCGGCTGGTGATCTTTTCAATCATATACAATAACCCAAAACATCTGAGCAGTATTTCCTGCAGCGCACTTGCTGCATTGCAGCCGCGCAGTAGGCATAGGATGACATTCTAACTCAGTTAGACATTATACATGATAGGTTTTGCCATTTCAATACCCAAGAGACTTAAAGATTGGGCTGAAAAGCGCTGATTTTAGGGCAAATCTCACTGTTTTTGGATAACACCAGGCTGTACTCCGACGGCCGGGCATCGGAAATATAAGGCTCCGCTTAATAAAGCGAAGCCTTACAATGTTACAGTTCGTTTATAAAAGCAGCAAGCTCCTTAAAGCCGCCGTTAGGGTAGCAGGAAATATCCTCACCCTGTCTGTTGATAAGACAATCAGTCAGCAGGAACACCTTCATGCCAAGCTGTGCCGCGACCATATCCTCACCCACGTCGTTACCAACCATAAGGCACTCCTCCGGCGCAGCGCCAAGCTCAGACAGGACATCACGATAATAGTCCAAATTGGGCTTGCAGAAGCGGGAATTTTCATAAGTGGTGTACAGCTCAAAA
Organism: Oscillospiraceae bacterium; assembly: GCA_045605145.1. Lineage (GTDB taxonomy): Bacteria > Bacillota > Clostridia > Oscillospirales > Oscillospiraceae > CAMNAO01. The sequence continues at coordinate 35,625 of JAZUPH010000012.1, forward strand.
TCCTCCGGCTGCAGACCCGTCCACTGGATGCGCCATCGGGTCGCACGGGCAGGAAAGATGGGATTTGTAGCCAGTGCCACGCGGAAGCCCCTTTCCTTCAGGCTATGTACGATCTCCGCCGCGGCGGGATCAAATCCGCACACAGCCTTGACTTTATCAAATTCCGTCTCATAGAACTCATCAAAGAAGGGCTTGTCCTGCCTGATCTTCTCGCCGTGAACACACACAGCATACTCCCAGAACGCCTCCTCATTGCTTTTGCTGCCATCGTTTTTGACCATTATGCCGGTACCGCGCCAAATTGTGTCCACCAGACCTTTGGGGTCATAGCCCTGAGGGGCCAGCTTTCCGGCGATGCGGCCAAAATAGTCTTTGACGAATATATCCTGATCCATGGGCAGCAGAGTGCCGTCGAGATCGAAAAGAACAGTTGTAACAGCCATAGTATGAACCTTTCGTATTTCGTATTGCCATGTAATTCTACTATATGTTATCTCTTTATTCAATTAACTGAAAAAAGTTTACAAATCGGCAATATCCGGAATCTGTCTTGTGCATAACTGATTTGATCAGGCGGAGCAGGCCGGCAGCACAGAGAACATTATTTGTAATGGGCGGTAAAAGGGACTGCATTTGCACGCAGTCCCTTAAGTGTTTATGGAAATTCATTTCAGTTGGGGTAAACCCGGGGTAAATTTGCCTGTTAGACTATTTACACCACCGAAAAACCTTGATATTACCGGGTTTTCTTAATCCAACGGTTTCATCGTCGGGATCTACCGCTCTAAAGTCCGATTAGTTTAGGTAACGCTCGATAAGTTCCGCTCTCAATTCCTCTCATTTTGCACGTGGTTACGATAACTTCCGATAGGTTAAGATTGTGGAATATTTTTTGGTTTAAGTTGTGGCTTGAATTGGGTTAAATTCACTTTTGAAAAAATGTCGGTTCTTTTCAAAAAAATTAAAATATATCTTTGTGTTTTCCAACTCCCACCACTCTTTTATTTCGGCAGGACGGGAATCCAAATCATAAATTCGTGCTCCATCCAAAGCCAATAAGAACGGAGAATGGGTAGCAATCACAAACTGACAACCACAATAGCGTGCCATCTCCTCCAACATTTTAACAAGTTCCAATTGCATTTTAGGCGACATGCTGTTTTCCGGCTCATCTAAACAATACAAAGTATCGTTTTTTAACTTTTGCTCAAAGTATTGCAGTGCGGTTTCACCGTTGCTGTTCAGTTTCACTTCGTTTCCTACCGTCTTGCGAATAAACTGTCTGCGTGATACAGACTTTTTCCGAGCGAGCACCTGTAACCGCAACGCTTCATAGTCCTGCATTCCGGAGAATTTCACCGTTTCACCAAATTTGAGATTTGCCCACTCATCTTTCGCAGTTTCTTTACTCTCAATGATTTCGTTATTATTTGTGCGAACAGTAAGCATATAGTCAAAAATATCATCACTGGTGATGATCCTGCTTCCGTTTGGTATGCGATGTTCAAATCCTTCATCATCATATCCAAGTGAGTATTCACAGTTTTCTACATAGGATGCAAACATTTCGCTGGAGTTATAGGGTGCAATACGATTTAACTTTAACTTTTCGGCTATCAAATTAAGAAGTGTGCTCTTTCCCGATCCGTTTCCACCATACAGAATCGTAATTTTCTTAAATCCGATTTCAAACAAATCTTTCTCCGCAAATAGACCACACGGATACGGATTGTCCACATATCCATAGGGACCACCATTTTCCGCCGCTCGGTCAGCCAACAAATCATCTTCCATATCGATCGGCAATGTGAATCTTTCCAAATACATAGTGTATTTCACTCCCTTCTATAAAATATAGTAGCACAATTGATGTCCCATAAACAGGACATGCGCATCGATTGGCTTAACTTTTGGTTTGATATTATGAAACAACCCAAGATATCTCTCGATATCTTGGGTTGTCGTAACTTATCAATCCAACGGCTTCATAGTGGGGAAGAGCAGAACGTCGCGGATGCTGTCGGAGTTGGTCAGCAGCATAACCAGACGGTCAATGCCGTAGCCGATACCGCCGGTGGGCGGCATGCCGAGCTCCAGCGCGTTCATAAAGTCTTCATCTGTTGTGTTGGCTTCGTCGTCGCCCTGTGCGAGCAATGCTTCCTGTGCCTTGAAACGCTCACGCTGGTCGATCGGGTCGTTCAGCTCGGAATAAGCGTTGCAGAACTCACGACCTGTGATAAACAGCTCAAAGCGCTCGACATACTCCGGAGCATCCGGCTTACGCTTGGTCAGCGGGGAAATCTCAACCGGATGATCCATAACAAAGGTCGGCTGTACAAGGTTTTCCTCAACAAATTCTTCAAAGAACAGATTCAGGATGTCGCCTCTCTCGTGGCGCTGCTCATAGTGCACTCCCTTTTCGTCAGCGATCGCTCTGGCTTCTTCCAGAGTATTGATCTTTCTGAAATCGACGCCGGAATACTTTTCTACAGCATCCAGCATGGTAATGCGCTCAAACGGCTTTTCCATATCGATCATGACATCGCCGTACGGAACCACTGCGCTGCCGCAGACTTCGCGGGCAACATAACGGAACATATTCTCGGTGAGATCCATCATACCGTAGTAATCGGTGTATGCCTGATAGAGCTCCATCAGGGTGAATTCCGGATTGTGGCGGGTATCTACACCCTCATTGCGGAATACACGACCGATCTCATAGACACGCTCCAAACCGCCGACGATCAGTCTCTTCAGATAAAGCTCAAGAGAAATGCGCAGCTTCACGTCCTCGTCGAGTGCGTTGTAGTGGGTTTCAAACGGACGGGCTGCCGCACCGCCTGCATTAGCAACCAGCATCGGTGTTTCAACTTCCATGAAGTTCTCGCCGTCCAGATAACGGCGAATCGCAGCGATAATTTTGGAACGCTTGACGAAAGTCTCCTTGACATCCTGATTCATGATCAGGTCGACATAGCGCTGACGATAACGCATATCGGTATTGGTGAGACCATGATACTTTTCGGGGAGAATCTGCAGGCTCTTGGAAAGCAGAGTTACCTTAGAGGCCTTGATGGAGATCTCGCCGGTCTTGGTGCGGAACACCTCGCCGGTAACGCCGATGATATCGCCGATATCGAGCTTTTTGAAGTCCTTGTACTCATCTTCACCGACAGCATCACGGGCAACGTAGCTTTGGATGCCGCCCTGAAGATCCTGCACATTGCAGAAGGATGCCTTGCCCATAACGCGTTTGCTCATCATGCGGCCTGCAACGGTGACTTCTTTACCTTCCAGCGCCTCAAAATTCTCTCTGACTTCTGCACTGTGGTGTGTTACGTCGAACTTTGTGATCTGGAACGGGTCCTTGCCGTCTGCCTGCAGCTGAGCCAGCTTTTCACGGCGGATACGGAGGATCTCATTCAGTTCAGCCTGTGTCTGCTGAACCGGCATATTGTTCTCTGCCATTTGCAACATATCCTTTCATTTCCTGAAATAAAAAATAGGGCGGGGCGGATGAAGCTCCGCGCCGCCCGGTCGATCAATTAAGACACGGAGAGGATCTCATACACGGTGATGCCGGCCGGTGTTTCCACCTCAACACTGTCGCCGACCTTCTTGCCGATCAGCGCCTTGCCGACTGCAGATTCATCGGAGATTCTGCCTTCACGCGGATTGGCCTCGTTGGAACCGACAATGCTGAATGCACGCTTGCTTACCGCACCGCCAGCACGCTTCATGGAAACCTCGATCTCGGAGCCGATGTGAACGGTATCGGCCTCCAGCTCGTTTCTCTCGATGACCTGCGCATTGCTGAGCATGACTTCGAGGTCTGCGATTCTGGCTTCCAGAATTGCCTGATCGTTTTTAGCTTCATCGTATTCGCTGTTTTCGGAAAGGTCACCGTAGGAAAGAGCAACCTTGATTTTATCTGCGACTTCTCTGCGGCCGTTGACTTTGAGATCATTAAGCTCGGTCTCAAGAGCCTCAAGGCCTTCCTGAGTCACATAGAACACTTTTTCTGCCATTAGGGATTTACCACCTTTTATCTAAAATTCTAATGCTGTTGAAGGATGATTCCGGCTTCTCTTTACCCGGAATCAAAGACTTCAAAAGGGGAAGATCTTGTGAAAGAAAACCGGCTGCGGTCATCTTTCGCGTATATTCAGATAGGGTTTTGGACTTTCGTAAATAAGCCCGAAATCCGTAAAGACTGGAGAAAACTTTTCGACAGTCTGTAGATTTACGCCAGTCTAATCTATTATAGTGACTTCACTTGCAAATGTCAATATTTTTTAAGCTCCATGCGGTTTTTTCCGCAAAAAAACACCGCGGAATCTTACTTTTCCCGCGGTGTCTTGTTCAGTTTATTTTATACCGTTCCACAGATGCGGTTCATTTATACTTGCAGGTTCTGAATTTCCCCTCAATCCAGAACGTGGCTTCAATCGTATGAAAATGAATCAGGCGGAACTTCGGGTCATCGATCCCTTTTTTGAAAAAACGCCTGTCCGTTTCGTTCCACACTGCTTCCTGCACGACACGGTCCTCGATAAACTCCACATTGCCGATCAGTGTTACACTATCGCCGCCGAGAAAATAACAGACACTGGCCTTGGGGTTGGACTCAAAATGTGTTGCTTTGCCGTTGATCGGCGAACGCTTGGATGTAACAAAATACACATCGGCAAAACCGTCTGCTTTCGCAATACTCAGCAGGCAGGTACGCGGGTAACCCTTTTCATTGACGGATGTCAACGTTGCCGTGCTGCATTTTGCGATCAGGGCGTTAGCCTTTTCCTCCAGTTCTCTCGTCCGCTCTTTTTGAATCTCACTTGCGGTCTTTTCCATAACATTCCTCCTTATACGGCTCCGGTTTATTCCGTTCTTTCTTTGATCGGGATCAGCAGATCCAGCTGGATAAACTGCCGGGTGGTTTCGTCCTTGTCATAATAGCTCTGCGCGTTGAGATGCTCTTCCATGCAGCCGCCCATGCCGAACGGCTCACGCCACTCGATCTCGTACTGCGGGTCATTCTGCATGCGTTCCATAAAGCTGCCCCATTCATGGAAATCGCCCATTTTGATCGCATGCGCGGCGTAAAGCCCGCCTGCAAACTGCTTTTTGACAAGCGGTGCAGGGACTTCCGCGTCTTCCGGTACCGTCACCCAAAACTCATAGCCGTACACATCGTCGGGTTTTTCCGGACTGGGGTTATTAAATCCCAGCACGCGCAGCCCGGGCATTCTCTCTTTCAGTGCCGTACTCCGCACAAAATCATCGAGCATTTTGCCGGATACATCCTCCGGGTTCGGTCCTGTGTACTGTGCTGCGGCCACGGTCATCGGCGGCAGATACACATAGCGCACCTCCGGACTTTTATTCAGGGTCTGCTCAGCTTTTTTCAGATCATTCATTTTCGTTTCCTCCTTGTCTTCCGGGAGAGGCGAAAGCTGTTCAACAAGTGCCAGCAGCTCCTGCTCGTCGGGCAGCATGGGTCTGCGGCTGCTCGCCAGCCAGAACACGCGGTTTGCCAGCACGGCGATCATATCCCGCACAGTCTGCAGGGCATCGCGTTCACGGTCGATCTCTCGGATATTCTTCTGCAGGATGCCGATCAGCTTCCTTGCCTCCGGTTCATGCAGGATCTCCGCGATATCTTTCAGCGGCAGACGCAGTCGGCGCAGGATCAAAATCTGCATGATGCGCTGCACGGTGTCTTCCGAATAAACGCGATAGGCATAGTCGGGAATGCGCTCGCTTTCGATTAACCCCACCTGCTCCCAGTAGCGCAGGGTACGGGTGGATATACCGAATCGTGCGGACGCCTGTGAGATCGTCATTTGTTCCATAGCAGCTTCTCCTCTCTCTGCTTTGCCCATATTCTATCGCTTGACGCCGCGTCAAAGTCAATAGGTTGCCGAAAAAATTCCGGACGATTGAATTCCTGGAAAAAGCGTGATATAATCCAAGTACATGATACCGCACTTTGCGTATCAATACAACCGAATAATCTTGTTGTGTATTACTCCCTCGGGAGTTAATATAGAATTTTCATAGCGCTGTACCCATAGCGGACAGCAGCAAGGAGGAAAATTATGCAGACAACAAACAAAAGACAGATGACGACGCAGGCTTTGGCGCTCGGAGCGGTTCTGACAGCACTAGTAGTGGTACTGCAGTGCATGGGACAGTTTATCCGTTTCGGTATGTTCTCCATCTCTCTCGTTCTGATCCCCATCGTGATCGGCGCTGCAACATGCGGACCGAAGATCAGCACATGGCTGGGCTTTATCTTCGGCGTGGTTGTACTCTTTACCGATGCAGGCGCGTTTCTCGCGGTCAGCGTTCCCGGTACGATCATCACGGTTCTGGTAAAGGGTGCCGCTTGCGGTCTTGCCGCCGGTATTGTTTACAAGCTGATCGAAGAGAAAAATCGCTGGATCGCGGTTTTGGCAGCCGCTATCGTATGCCCGATCGTAAACACGGGCATCTTCCTGCTCGGCTGCGTGCTGTTCTTCTTCGAAACCGTTGAAGGCTGGGGTTTGAGCCTTGGCTTTGAGAACACCGCACAGTACATGTTCCTCGGTTTGGCCGGCGGCAACTTCCTGTTTGAAATGCTCGCAAACATCATTCTCAGCCCGGCGGTCGTTCGCCTGCTGAGCATTATTAAGAAAAAATAATCCGGAGTCAATCTTATGGTTCTTGTCATTGATATCGGAAACACAAATATCGTTCTGGGCTGCTGCCGCGGCGAAGAGGTGCTCTTTCGGGAGCGTTTCTCCACCGTGCACACCTCCACCGTTCTCGAATACGCATCTATTCTAAAGACAGCGTTTGAAATGAACGGGATCTCACCGGAGGGCATCTGCGGTGCGATCCTCTCGTCCGTAGTGCCGAGCGTTACCGGCACCATGAAGGCAGCCGTGGAAAAATATGTGCACACCACGCCTCTGATCGTCGGTCCCGGCATCAAGACCGGTCTGCGCATCCACATCGATAATCCCGCACAGCTGGGCAGCGACATGGTAGTCGCCGCTGTCGCAGGAATCCGGGATTACCCGCTGCCGCTGATCCTCATTGACATGGGCACGGCAACGACTATTTCCGTGCTCGATCAAACAGGCGGCTACCGCGGCGGTATGATCCTGCCCGGCGTTGAGGTTTCCCACGATTCTCTGATCCGCGAGACCGCACAGCTGCAGAAAGTCGCCTTTGAGGTACCGAAAACGCTAATCGGCCGCAACACGGTGGACTGCATGAAGAGCGGTATTCTCTACGGCAGCGCCGGCGCGTTGGACGGTCTGATCGACCGCATCAATGCCGAGCTCGGTGAGACCTGCACGATCGTCGCTACAGGCGGTCTTGCGGGCATCGTTACGCCGCTGTGCCGCAATAAGATCCGCATCGATGACGATCTGCTCCTGAAAGGACTTTTGATCCTCTACAACAAAAACAAACCGGTTGAATAACCGAAACGAAAAAGCTGACCTCGCAACCGCGGGATCAGCTTTTGATTTTACGCAAAGTCTTTCGGCCATGTGACCGGCTCTGTGTATTTTTCAATGCAGAGTGCAGCCGCATGAAGCCGTGCTTCGTCCGCTCCGTACAGAATCATGCCGCGCGGGTTTCCGTCCGCACCCATACCGAGCCGGATCGCAAGTGCCGGCAGACCGCAGAAGTGCATGATATTTGTCGGACCGGTCATCACACACGCATCAAAACCGGAAAGCGCTTCGAGCATTTCCGCGCGCACGCGTTCTCTTTCTCCCAAAGCTGTCCGGTATTCGGGATCCATCTTGCCTTTATCCGCAGCCGCCTCAAGCACATCGATTCCATAAGGCATCCATGCAGGGTGTTTTTCATAGGCTGAAATGATCTGCTCTAAAGTACGGTTTCTCGCGTTCGTCTGTGCCAAATACACGTTCAAATCTTCACGAAAAGCGTAACGCATCAAATCGCGCTGCCGCGGCTGATACGGATGCTCAACCGCCGTAACCTCCGCTCCGTCCTTTTTCAGCTTGTCCAACAGCCTGTCATACAATGCGAGCTGTTCTTGCGACACTTGTGCTCGATTAAATGTATTGACCGCCAAACGCAGCTGACACGTCTCCGTTTTTTCAACTTTCTCTGTGTTTTCTCCGCACATGGCCCCATAGATCAGAATCGCGTCCTGAAGCGTTCGTGTGATCGGAGCGGCACTGTCCAATATACAGGCAATCGGTACGATTCCGTCACCCGACAGCGCTCCATGCACGGGCTTTAATCCGGTCACTCCATTCTGTGCAGCGCAGCCAACTATGGAGAACGAGGTATCCGTGCCGATCGCTGCCGCACACAATCCGGCAGAAACCGCAACTGCCGAGCCGGTACTTGAACCGCTCGGGTCACGTTCTCTGTCATATGCATGATAGACCTGCCCGCCGAATGAACAGAATCCGTTCGGCATTTCGGAGGCCGTATAGTTTGCAAATTCCGTCATATTGGCTTTACCTAAGATCACCGCTCCGGCTTTTCGAAGATTTTCGATGACCGGTGCGTCCTTTTGCGCTAAATTATCGCATAAGGTCATGCTTCCTGCCGTAGTATACAGCCCCCGAACGTCAATATTATCTTTGACAAGAATCGGCAAACCAAACAAAGCGCCGCTTCTGTCCGCTGCGGCATCCAGTACACGGGCATCTTCCAAGGCTCGGGGGTTGATCTGTGCCACCACGTTGAGCCCATCTTTTCCGCCATACTTTTTCAGGCGGTCAAGATACTCTTTCGTCAGATCTTCCACACGGAACGCGCCCGAACGCATGGCTTCGATTTGCTCCGTCATCGGCATTTTCCAAGGTTCTTTCATACGTCTTCTCCTTCATCAGCCGGCAGCACGAACACTTGATTCGGATAACCGAATTCTTCTTTGAATTCCTCTTCGATAAATCCGAATTTCTTATAGAGGGCCCGCGGCGCTGTGCCTTTTTCGTCGCCTTCACAGAATGTG
>JAZUPH010000013.1:0-11856 GCA_045605145.1 Oscillospiraceae bacterium
CGCCGCGCAAACCGTCAGAACAGCTCTATACATTCACCGGTTTCAAGATCCCTTGCGAAGCGGCGCAGATAGGACCAGGACAGATCGGCCATGGCGGGGGTGACCAGATGGGGCATATTGCCCAGAGCCACTATGCGCAGGTGATATTTGCCGGCATTGTTCTTTATGTCGGCGATATATATCTCGCTGCCATCCAGGTAAAGCGTCTCGGACTTGTCAGCGGGGACACCGATGCAGCGCTCCGCCTTGTCGGGGCTGTTGCGGGTGGCGGCGATCTCTTCCGCGGTTCGCATGGGGCAGTTGGCGGAACGCAGACGGCGCTGCCAGCTGTCGGTACGCTTTTCCAAGGTGTCCAGGGCGACCCACTGACCCGGGCGCACATCCGGCGCATCGGAGTTCAGGGGGAACTGGCTGTTGCGCTCGTTAAATCCGCTGATGTTGATAAGCGGCAAATCGGTGGCGGCCTGAATGTCCAGCTGCTTATCCGTCACCGCGAAGAAACCGCCGGTGACCTTGGGTGAAAGCTGCCCTGGCTCATTGCCCAGCGTGGCAACTGCCGCCACAAGGCGGGGGTGCCGGCGGATAAATTCCGCGCTGAAACGCCCGTTGTGACTGTGCCCGGTGATATAGATGCGGCTGGGGTCGATGGGGTACAGGGTCTTGGCCGTGTCAATGATGTCGCACAGCATATCATTGTCGTCCAGTGTTTCCTGGGCAAAGTAAAGCAGAATGCACTCACCCTGCGCCGCGATTTTCTGATACTGGTAAAAATAGGCGAAGCCTGTCACGGCCTGATGGGGGTCAAAGGCATTGATCTCCTGGAAGATACATACACAGGGCAGCTTTGTGTCGGGTGCATCTTTTGCGTCTTTGGGCACAAAGGCGGCCCAGCGCTCACCCCGATGCTCATGGAAGCGGAAATCAAGACCCATATTTTCCCAATGGGCAATAAGCGCGGGATCCTCGGCATCGGCGTATTCATACTCAAGATATACGGCCTCTGCCAGTTTGCGGCCCACCTCGCTGTTTATCAGTTTGCCGAGGTCGTAGCCAAGATTGCTTGTGGAGGGACTTTGCACCTGCTTGCATATGAGGCTGTCCTGGTTCTGCCAGCGGCCGACCACATCCAAGCCCTTTGTACAGCCGAAGTCTTTGCAGGCGGCATCCGGATCACCGCCCACATAGTTGAAGCCTTCCACATCCTTCAGACACAGACCGGCCTTGTATACAGGGGCTACATCCAGATAAAACTGTTTGTAGTTCAGGCGGAAGATAACGACAGCCTCCTGTGTGATGCTGATATAATCGTTGTCCTTATCCAAATCGTCGGCCACGATGAACAACAGTGCGAAATGCTGCTGTGAAGCCGCCTCAAGATAACTTTCGTAGCGCTCAAGCAGGTACATACACCAGTTGGGGTCATTGCGGTCGGCGTTGGCCAAGACAATGAGCGTGTCCATGTCGGCGTTGTAGCCGATGCGGCCGATGTGTTCATTGGGGACCATTGCGACCCAGCCGGACTTGCCCATGCTGGTGCAGTGATAGTGCAGATTTTTGCTGCTCCAATAGTTCAGCACCGCCGGGTCGGCAAGGGCGTTGGCTTTCGGATCAAAAAGTCCCTCGGTGCGGCGCTGCTCCACCGGGAGCGCGTTGATGCGGTGCGCGGAGCGATTTTGCGCACCTATCCATGCGGTCAGCGGGATAAGCTGGCTGCGCTTCGGCTCCCACAGCTTCTCGTTCCACAATTCTTTGTGCGGATAATTATAGCAGTTTACCATATTGTTACCCTCCTGCAGACAATTTACTTAAAACAGCTCGCTGCCATAGCTGTACTCGGCAATGACAAAGTCGCGGGTCAGCTTCTCAAGGTCGCTGTCCTCCCAGCGGTGGGCAACGGCCTCATCGCCCAGCTCCATCCAGCCGAAGTTATCGCCGGATTCGGGCCACTGAGCCAAACCGTCACCGTTGGGGTCGCCTGTGGCGATAAAATTCGCCCAGTAAGAGCTCATTCGCTCACCGATCTCAAAATCCAGCGGTTCCCACGGGCGCAGGGGCGGGATGCCCTCGCGCAGTGAGTTGAAAACGTACCACAGCTCACTGGAATGCCACGCCAGCAGCTTGTCCGGGTCGCGGTCGGTGCCGTAATCCTCCGGACGGCAGGGCTCAATATGCGTCCAGTAATAGGTGTAGGTTTTGCCGCTATGCCCCAGCTGCTTGCGGCGCATCCCGAACATTCGGGCCAGCATAAGGTTGCGGCTGAAATTCATGCCCTCCCAACCGGCAAGACCGAAGCCGGCCAGATCGCGCGCTGTGCGATAGGCAGATGCATCGTCCGTGGTGAGCAGCCCGTCACAGTTATATTTGTCATACAGCGGGCCAAGCAGATTGCGGAAATGGGCGTGGAAATCGGCGCTGTTGCGAATGCCCTTGGTGTATTCCTTAACATTATAGCGGCCCAGCGCGGCAAGGGATACTGCGAAAACATCGGCTTCGCCAAGGTTAAGGCCGCTCAGGAAATCCACATCGGCGGCGTATTTGGCAATGTTGTCTTTAAAGCTGGCTGTGGGGACAAGGTTGCCGTCGCAGACCATGTTTCCGGGCATGATGGCGCGGGGTGCATCCTTGTACAGCTCATATGTATCCATTTTGCGCAGCTCGTCCAGTGAGATGTTCGGGTCGATGCCGGCATAGCGGAGGTAATCCATGCCCTCTTTCTCCGCGAAATCCAGCGACACAAAGCTGGCCATCATTTTAAGGCCGCTCTGGCTGATAACACGCTTCACGCGTCCCTTGCTTGCCGGGGAAGCCGCCATCGCCGCCGCCTTGGTGCAGCCGCCGGACTGACCGCCCGCAGTGATTCGCTCGGGGTCACCGCCGAACTGTGCAATGTTCTCATAAACCCACTCCAGAGCCTTCAGCTGGTCCATAAAGCCGTAGTTGCCACTGGTGCCGCCCTGTTCGCGGCTCAGCTGAGGCAGGGCAAGATAGCCGAAAAGGGAAAGTCTCTGCCCCACGGTGACCACAACGATGCCCTTCTTTGCCAGCTCCTGGGGGTTAAACTGCTCTTCATATGCATAGCAGTTGGTCAGGCCGCCGCCGTGGAACCACATATAAACCGGTCTGCGCTCGTTGCTGCTTTGGGCGCCGGTGCAGATGTTAAGATACAGACAGTCCTCACTAAGTTCGGGGGTGCCATTGAAGTAGTATTCCACTGCGTGGCGGTCGTTGAGCACGGTCTGAATGGGGGCGGGGCCAAACTTGTCGCAGTGGCGCACACCCTCCCAGGGGGCGGGATCCTGCGGTGCCCGCCAGCGCAGCTCACCCACCGGGGGTGCCGCATAGGGGATGCCGCGGAATACGGTGATGCCGCTGTGCTTTCCCTCATACTCCACGCCGCTCAGCTTGCCGTACTTGGTGTTCGCTATACCGATAGACATGTTCGTTCCTCCTTGCTTTTGTATTTTGTTATATATGCTGCTTGAATTGTATCATGATTCAACTTTGACTGCAACGAAAATTTTCCTGCGGCAGATAAAACCCCCGACCAAATGGGCGGTGGTCATAAGACAGTTAGCAGGCACAGCGGATCGATCCGCTGTGCCTGTTCTTGAATAATTCACTTTCGTGTGATAGTATGAAAACAAACAGACCGATAAATGATGAAGGGTGGCTGACACATTTATCGACGGGCGTGGTGTCCCAATAAGAAATTCCGTCAGACCAGTCCCCGTCATCATATAGAAAAAGCGAAGGCTGTTAAACCCTCGCTTATATATTACCAATAAGAATTTGTGGGGGTGCTCTATGAAACTGGTTTTTATCATCGGCGATGCTGCCGTTGGGAAAATGACAGTTGGTCAGGAATTGATAAAAATTACAGAATTGAGGCTCTTTCACAACCACATGACCATTGAACCGGTGATCGAGATCTTCGGCAGATACGACGGGAAGACGATCAATGAAATGAGGGATCTGATTTTTAGGAATTATGCCGCATCTAAAAACTATGGGATGATCTTCACCATGATGATGGATTTTGACATGCCTTCGGAATGGGAGTATCTAGAGCACGTCAAAGGTTTTTTTGAACCATATGGAACAGAATTCTATTATGTTGAACTGATTGCTCCCCAAGAGATCAGACTGAAGCGAAATGTTTCTGAAAACAGGCTGAAAAACAAGGCTTCCAAAAGGGACATAGAGACTTCAAACCAGCGTTTGATCCAAGATGATCAGAATCACAGGTGCGTCAGTTATGAAGGAGAAATCACTTTTAAAAACTATCTCAGAATCGATAATTCTGACATGGAGCCGGCTGCAGTTGCCAGACTGATAAAAGAGACTTTCAATCTGTAATTCCAATTTATCGAACCGTAAGGGCGCACTTCTATACACCGTTCGGTGTAGTGCGTATTGTACGGTTTCGCACCGCACCAAAGCCTCCCTTGTGTAAAGGGAGGTGGCACGGCGAAGCCGTGACGGAGGGATTGTCATGCAGTTGAAGCATAATAAGCAGTTGGTTCCATTGGCAAAGCAACTGCGAAAAGAAATGACAAAGGAAGAACGGCATCTGTGGTATGATTTTCTTCGTTCGTATCCTGTCCGATTTTCCAGACAGAAGGTATTGGGGAAATACATCGCTGACTTTTATAGTGCGCAGGCAAAGCTAGTCATTGAACTGGATGGTTCACAGCACTACGAAAAGGATAATGTGGAAAAGGATGCTGAGCGAACCGCTTTTCTCGAAGGTTATGGATTGAGGGTGATCCGAATACCCAATAACGAAGTCAGCAGGAACTTTCGTGGGGTCTGCGAGCACATCGATGCTGCGGTAAGACAATCCCTCAGTCAGCTTCGCTGACAGCTCCCTTTACACAAGGGAGCCTCTCTCAGAAGATTGTTACATAAGAGCAAAATTCTGCCATGATACCAGATTTGTCATCATACTCTTGTTGGGGCGTGCCTGCCCCAAACCATGTCTATACAAAAATGGAGCGTATCGCATTGATACGCTCCATTAACTGTTTTACGAACCCCCGACCAAAACGGCCGGGGGTTCGTTTATACGCCTTTGTATTTTCTGCGTGTCGCCATGCCGCCGCGCAGGTGCCTTTCGGCTTTATTAAGCTCCATAATGGACTTCACCTGCAGATACAGCGGTTTGTTTATGTATTCCAGCCGTTCTGTTATGTCCTTGTGTACGGTTGATTTGGAGACGCCGAATTGTTTGGCGGCGGCTCTGACGGTCGCTTTGTTCTCGATAATGTACTCCGCCAGATCACAGGCCCGCTCCTCGATGTTTGTTCTCATCATTCACCACTCCCAATACATCCGTTGCTAAATGTATATGAGTTGCCCGGCGGGCTTATGAGTCGGCCATGACAGGCCGCATGTGCGAACAGATGTCCTGTTTATGGGACATGCACCGGGCTATGATGGGTACACAGAACAGTTTACAGCGCGGGAGGCGGAGTTATGAAAGGCTATTTCACAAACAGCGGGTATTACGGACTTGTGGGCGACAGGTACATACTTTTCGCCAGTGAGCAGGACTATTTTGAGTTCATGGATGGCGAAGACTGAGCCGGGCGGAGCGGTGAGCGCGATAGAAAATTTACTGCCCGGCGGTCGGCCTTACCTGTTGACATGGCGGCGAAAAAATGTTACGATATCTTACGATTTTAGTATACATGAATTGCCGCTGCACAGCGACAGGAAAGAGAGAACAAAATGGCAAGAAACCCCGGACGAATCGGAAACGATCTCACCGAAGGCAGCATAATCAAAAAACTTGTTGTTTATGCCCTTCCTCTTCTGCTGACAAACCTTGTACAGCAGCTTTACAACACGGTTGACATGGCGGTCATCGGCCACTATGTCGGCAGCATCGGCACAGTCGGCGTCTCCACCGGCGGCGACATTTCCGCGTTTTTGACATTCCTGGGCATGGCTTTCGGCCAGGCCGGTCAGGTGTACGTGGCACAGCTTTCCGGCGCCAAGGATCATAAAACCATCTCCCGCACCATCGGGACCCTTCTTACGCTGATGCTGATACTCTCCTCTATATGCGCCTCGATCTGCATCATCTTCAGTGAGCAGCTGCTGGGTCTGCTCAACTGCCCTGTTGAGGCGTGGCAGCAGGCCAAGAGCTATATGATCATTACCGCCCTGGGCATGCCCTTCGTCTTTGAATACAATGCCATTGCCGGCTGTCTTCGCGGCATGGGCGAATCCAAGCGCCCCCTGCTGTTTGTATCCATCGCAGCTACGGCTAACATTTTCATGGACATTCTGTTCGTGGTCATCATCCCGCTGGAGGCTGCCGGCACCGCCATTGCCACCGTGGCTGCCCAGTTTGCTTCCTTCGCCGCCTCCTTCTATTTCCTGTACAAAAAGCGTGAGAGCTTTGACTTCGACTTCAAGCTCAAGAGCTTCCGCATTTATAAAGAGCAGCTTGTCGTCCTTACCAAGCTGGGGCTGCCCATGGCCTGCCGCTCCGCGCTTATTCAGCTTTCCCAGATGTTCTGCATCTCCCAGATCAACAACTACGGCCTGGTCGCTTCTGCCACCAACAGCGTGGGCAAGAAGATCAGCAGACTGGTCAACATCTTCACCAACAGCATCGACGGTGCCGCTGCCGCAATGATCGGCCAGAGCCTGGGTGCCAGAAAGATCGACCGCGCAAAGAAGGTCGTCTACACGGCGGTGGCCTTCTCGGCAGTGTTCTGCGCCTTCGAGTGCGCCATTGCGATTTTCGTTCCCAGAATGTTCTTCCGCCTGTTCGTCAACGACCCGGCGGTCATCGAGTTCGGCGTCATCTATATGCGCGTCAGCATTATCAAGTTCCTGCTTCAGATCTTCCAGGGTTCCTATCAGGCCATGGTCACCGGCTCCGGCTTCGCCTCCCTGGGTCTGTTCGTGGGCATCTTCGACGGCGTGGTGCTGCGCATCGGCCTGAGCCTGCTGTTCGCAAATGTGCTGGATATGGGCGTCGTGGGCTACTTCTACGGCGATGCACTGGCCCATCTGGGTGCGGTCGTCCCCTGTGTTATCTACTTCTACAGCGGCAAGTGGAAGACCCGCAAACTGCTGACAGAGGGCAAGGGGCAGCGGGCCGGCGCCAAAGCGTAAGCGACCCGAACCCCGCACAATACCATCTGCATTTTCCATACCCCCGGGTTATCCCGGGGGTATGCTTTTTGTGCGGTCTTACTTTTAACCGGATTTTACCGCCGCAGCCTGAGAGGATTGTTCAAATCGCGTCTTGCCACGGGGTGCGGTGTGGCGTATAATATATGAGGAATTTTTATGATGGAGGCGACGAATATGTCCCTTGAAATCGGCTATTATTTCGAAAATCCCGATGCCCTGCCTTTTGAAGGCTTCCTTGACGGGCTCAATACCCCTGCGGACATTCTAGTGAAGGCCAAGAGCTTTCTTAAAGAGCTGCTGGTGGACCCAGATGTTAAGGTCAATCACGGCGATGTGAAAGACGGCTGCCACTTCTACGGCAACTACTACATCGGTGAGGGCACCGAGATATATAACGATGTGACCATCATCGGCCCTGTCTACATCGGCAAAAATGTTGAGATCATGCCCGGCGCGGTGATCCGCCCCTACACCATTATCGGTGATAAGTGCAGCATCGGCCACGGCAGTGAGGTAAAGCATGTTGTCATGTTCTCCGGCTCCAAGGTTGCCAGCCTGTGCTTCGCCGGCGACGCCGTCCTGGGCAAGTCCGCCCGTCTTGGCTCCGGCGTTATCACAGCCAACCGCAAGTTTAACCAGTCCAACGCCAGCGTGAAAATTGACGGCGAGAAGCACGATCTGGGCAGCGACTATTTCGGATGCATCCTCGGCGACTACGCCCGCCTGGGCGCCAACAGCGTCACCCAGCCCGGTACCCACATCGGCCCCTATACATGGGTATTTCCCATGACCTGCGTGCGCGGCTTTATCCCCGCGCAGAAGCGCGTGTATGAGAAGAAGGAATTCGTCTGGGAAGACAATGAGAAAACGGTGCTCAAATGATTACAAAGCTCCACACACGGTATCTGAAAAAGCCCGCGCCCAAGGAGAAGAAGCGCAGGCTTCGCGATGATCTGATCATCATCCGTACCCCCGCCGACAACGAAAAGGGCTATAAGGATGAGTGGGTGTACGCAGGGCCGCTTCTGGTATGGAAGAATCCCGATGCACAAAAGCGCATCACAGCCATCTGCATCCTTATGGCGGCACAGCTGCTTCTGACCATTGTGGGCAGTCTGCAATGGTTCAGCGCCAACTGGTTCATGGCTGTCACCACCTGCAGGCTGCTGTCCGTGATCCCGCTGCTGTTCCAGCTTATCGGCGCGGTTGAACTGTTTGTGCAGCGCAAAAAGATACAGAAGCGGGACTTCAGTACCATCCATAACTGCCAGTGCATCGCCCCGTGGTTCTCCGTGCTGCTGTTGGGCGCGTGCCTTATCGCCCAGATCTGGGCAATGACGCAGCTGTTTGACACGGGCGCTATCATCGCCGCCGTGCTCACCGTGGCTGCCGCGGCCTGCGCCGCCGCCAACGCCCTTATCTACCGGGGGATGGAGGCCGTTTCCGTCCGCAACACCGCCAAAGACGGCTATAAAGAGCTCAACGACAAGACCACCGGCAGGGCGACGGGCATTTATGTCCCCCGCCACCAGAAGCGCTAAGCCCGGAATTCTTGAACACTGACACAAAAATCCGACCTGTGGCCGCGGCCACAGGTCGGATTAACTGTTCTGTCCACGCAGCCCGTTCAGGGCTGTGCTTTTTATTGCCTTTTGCCCTTACAGAGTGTCGGAACTCTCGGCGCCGGACTCTTCCACCGCGTCGGGGTCATCGGCCGCAGGGGCTCTGTCAATGCTGTCGGGGTCGCCGATGGAATCTTCCACAGCATCGGGATCATCCGCCGCCGGGGTCATTTGGGAAGCGGGGGCCTCAAGTGCGGTCACCTCGCCCTCGGGCAGTTCGGCGGGCTCTTCCACGCCGGCAACGGCATCGCACAGCTGCTTGAAGGTCTTGCCGTCCATGGTCTCGTTCTCCAGCAGGAACTCAGCCGTGGCGATGAGAAGGCCCATGTTCTCGGTGAGTATCTGCTCACACTTGTCGGAGGCCTCTTTCATGATGCGGCGCACCTCGTCGTCGATGGCGGCGGCAGTCTTTTCGGAATAGCCCTTGGTGTGGCCGTAATCGCGGCCGATGAACACGGTGTCGCTGCCGTCGTAAAGCACGGGGCCCAGCTCATCACTCATGCCGTACTTTGCCACCATGCTGCGGGCGATGGAGGTGGCATGCTGAATGTCGCCGGAGGCGCCGGTGGATATATCGTCCAGCATCAGCTTTTCGGCGATGCGTCCACCCAGTGCGGACACGATTCTGTCCAGCATATCGCCGCGGGCGGTGAAATCCTTCTCCTCCTCGGGGCGGTAGACGGTCATGCCGCCGGCCTGACCGCGGGGGATGATGGTGATGTGATGCACCGGATCGCAGCCGGGCAGGAAGTAGGCGGTCACCGCGTGACCCGCCTCGTGATAGGCGGTCAGCTTGCGCGCCTTGTCGGATACTACGCGACTCTTCTTCTCGGGTCCTGCGATGAGCTTGAGTGTGGCGTCCTCCATCTCCTGCATGGTGATAAAGCGCTTTTTGCGGCTGGCGGACATGATGGCCGCCTCATTGAGCAGGTTTTCAAGGTCTGCACCGGTAAAGCCGATGGTGCTCTTCGCCACGCCTGCCAGGTCAACATCGTCACCCAGGCTCTTGTTGCGGGCGTGTACCTTCAGTATTTCTTCGCGGCCCTTGATGTCCGGCAGGCCCACATAGACCTGGCGGTCAAAGCGGCCGGGACGCATAAGGGCGCTGTCCAGGATGTCCACGCGGTTGGTGGCCGCCATTACGATAACGCCGTCGTTGGTCTCAAAACCGTCCATCTCAACCAGAAGCTGGTTGAGGGTCTGCTCACGCTCGTCGTGTCCGCCGCCCATGCCGGCGCCTCTCTGGCGGCCGACGGCGTCGATCTCGTCGATGAACACGATGGCGGGTGCAGCCTTCTTGGCCTGCTCAAACAGGTCGCGCACGCGGCTTGCGCCCACGCCCACATACAGCTCAACAAAGTCAGAGCCGGAGATGGACAGGAACTTTACCCCCGCCTCACCTGCAACGGCCTTGGCCAGCAGGGTTTTACCTGTACCCGGGGGTCCCACCAGCAGTACGCCCTTGGGCATGCGCGCACCAAGTTCGATATACTTTTTCGGATCCTTCAAAAAGTCCACGATCTCCTGCAGCTCGGCCTTCTCCTCGTCGGCACCCGCCACATCATTGAAAGTGACCTTCTTTTTCGACTCACTAAGGGTGGTGGTGCGTGCCTTGCCGAACATCGCGGCATTTCCCGCGCCGCCGCCGGAGCGGTTCATGATGAAGAACCATGCCACGATGAATACGCCGAAGATCAGTACATAGGGGATGATCTGCAGCCACCAGGGGTTCCATGTAACTTTATAGTCATAGTCGGTGAGTATGCCGTCTTTGTGCTGCTGGTTTATCAGCTCACCCAAGTCACTGTAGAATATGGTGGCACTGTAAAGCTCATGCGTGGCATACATTGAGCCTTCATACTCGGCATTGAGCGCCATGTTGACATAGCCGTCCTCAATGGCAAAGCTCTCGACCTGCTCATTTTTAAACAGGTCCTGCATCTGGCTGTAGCTGACTTCCACCACGGTGGTGTCCTGGCGGGTCATCAGATAAAACACGCTCAGCAGGATAATAAGGATCAGGACATAAAAGCCAAGATCGCGTTTACGGACTCCTTTAGGTTTCAAACGGTTCCCTTCTTCCTTTCGGGGTCGCTGCCCCTTGATTCAGGCGTAAATCTCCCTCTTGAGGACGCCTATGTACGGCAGATTGCGGTACTTCTCATCATAGTCCAGACCGTAGCCCACGATGAACTCGTCAGGACAGATGAAGCCCACATAGTCTGCGCTTATGTCCGCCTTGCGGCGGGCGGGTTTGTCAAAAAGTGTGCATATTTTGATGGAGGCGGGCTTGCGCTGCATAAGGAACTCTCTCAGATAAGACAGAGTCACGCCCGAGTCCAGAATATCCTCGATGATAAGGATGTCGCGCCCCTCGATGTTGGAGCTGATATCCTTGCTGATCTTGACGGCGCCGGTGGTGACGGTGCCGCTGCCGTAGGATGAAACGGCCATAAAATCGATGCTGCACTTAAGATCAATCGAACGCACCACATCGGCCATAAATATGAAGCAACCTTTGAGCACACCGATGCAGATTACCTCCTTGTCGGCATAGTCGCGGGATATCTCCGCGCCCAGCTCGGCAACGCGCTGTTTGATCTCTTCTCCGGAAAACAGTATCTCCTGAATGTCAGGATTCATCATGGCTCAATATCCTCCCAGCTTAATTTATATATTTCATCACCCACCGCGGCGGCGGCGCGTACATCAGCGCCAATGCCGATCACTGCCAAAACGCCCCTGTCATCGGCGATGACGGGAATGCGGCTTCGCAGCACGGCGGGGATCTTTTTCTCTATAAACAGCTTTTTCAGTGACTTTGTGCCCCGACCGCTCAGCTTGATGCTGTCCCCGGAAAGGCGCGGCCTGACAGTTATATTACCACATACTTCCGACTTTTTGAACAGGTAAGTGGTAAAAGAATTGTTAACTGACCCGTCAAAAACGCCCTTCTCCAGCAGAATCCGCCCACCAAGCTCCGCAAACTGTGCCCACTGGGCGCATACCAGCTGACGCGGGGTGAAAGTGAGCTCTTCCGCTGCGCCGAATATCAGCCGGTCGTATTCCCGCCTTACCCTAA
>JAZUPH010000014.1:0-15278 GCA_045605145.1 Oscillospiraceae bacterium
GTTGATTTATGACATTGTCTTCCTAAGACCGCTTGGCCTCCGACTTAGACCAAGGTCGTATGCGGCCCCGGTGCCGAGGTTGTGATGACCGAGCGTCTTTTGACCCACGGTCAGCAGCGCGCTGACTCTATAGTTGATATATATCTTGACGGTGAGGACTCCAAGGGCCGGGTTATCAGCCGCTCAGTGGCGCAGGATGAGTCCGTGCAGGATTTCCGTCCCAATGTGATCGGCAACAACAAGTGCTTCGGCCATGTCCAGTGCGACTCCATCATCATGGGCAACGCAAAGATAGTTGCCGTCCCGGCGCTGACCGCAAATTCCACCGAGGCTCAGCTTATCCACGAGGCCGCCATCGGCAAGATCGCCGGCGACCAGATCCTCAAGCTGCAGACCCTGGGTCTCACCCCGGAAGAGGCCGAGGACCGCATCCTCAAGGGCTTCCTTGCATAAGAGCGCAAATATTTATGGCCGCCGAAATCGGCGGCCATTATTTGTAAGTGCATATCACAGGGGCTTGCCCACGCATGCCGAGGCGTGCTGCGTCACGCGGGCGATTCACGAATCGCCCCTACAGCAAATCTTTCAGGTTATTATTGTCATTGCGAGGACGCGAAGCGGCCGTGGCAATCCGTCTCCACACGCAAACACTGCACCCTCGCGGGCGGATGATATCCGCCCCTACAGCGCCTACCGTCACATTACTAATATTCCCCAGCATAAAACCGCCCGGAAAGGAGCCGCCATGTATCTCACTCACAACGATCTTGTCATACGCAATGCAACGGCGCAGGATGCTCCGCAGCTTGCCGCATGGTGGAACGACGGCGCCGTCATGGTTCACGCGGGCTTCCCCAACGGGCTGGGCACAACGGCCCAAGCCATAGCCGAAAGCCTAGCCGCAGACAGTGACGACACGCGCCGACGCCTGATAATTGAGCAGGCCACTGTCCCCATCGGCGAGATGAGCTATCGCAATGTGGGCGGCGGCACTGCGGAGATCGGCATCAAGATATGTGATTTCACCCGGCAGAACAAGGGGCTGGGCAAGGTTCTGCTGAGCATGCTCATCACTTCCCTGTTCCATGACTATGGCTATGAAAAGATAGTGCTGGACACCAACCTCACCAACACCCGCGCGCAGCATGTTTATGAACAGCTGGGCTTTACCAAACTGCGGGTCAACACCGACTCATGGCGCGACCAGCTTGGGCGTTTGCAATCGTCGGTGGACTATGAGCTGACAGAAGATGGATTTGTGAGTTGGCTTAATAAATAAGATTCCAAATAAGGCACAAGAAATGCTCCCCTGTGTAAGGGGAGCGTTTTCTGTTCACTTTCCGTCTTTTGTCATCATCCTACCGAACAACCACACAGCCAGCACAGAGGCGAGGGCGGCATAGGCGGCAGTCAGCGCAAGGGCATAGAGTGCATCCGCACTTTCATACACACGCGCCGTCATGCCAAGGGCGGTCTGAGTTCCATCGGAAAGTCCCGCAACAACGCGACCGAGAACTGTGCCCGGATAGAAGGGCAGCAGGCGGCAGACGGCGTAGAAGCCCTTGGCACCCGTCTCATACATTTCAACAGGCATCCATGCACCGGAGAGCATACCGGCAAGGCTGATCACCGGCGAGGCCACGGCAGGCGCGGATTTATCGCTGAAAACAGTCCCGAACAGGATGCCCAGCGCCACGAACATGGTGATTATCGGCAGATGGCACACAACCGCCAGCAGCAGGCGAAGGATACTTACCCCCTCCCCTGTCACAAGGCCCAACAGCCACGCCGCAATGGCGCAGCACAGGCCCTGCACCAGCGCCATGATAAAACCGGGGATGGCATAACCAAGTATGAAATCCACCTTCGTCATAGGCGAGGTGAACAGGCGGGTCAAAAATGCCGTTGTCCTGTCACGGGAGACGAGGATGGTCATATACAGCATGGTAAAAGCGTAGGCAAAGACCATCATACCCGGTGTAATCATATCCAGCGAGAACCAGAAGGCCGACACACTGTCATAGAACACCGTGTGCATCACCGCCAGCAGGGCAACGGGCATGGCGATCATGAAAAGATAACTGAAGGGGTCGCGCATGATCTCTTTAAGATTGCGGCGGGCAAAAATCAAGGCTCTCATGCTCCCTCACCCCCTGCGGCGTAGTATACAAAGGCGTCCTCAAAATTCTTCTGTCCTGAGGCGGCAATTATCCTCTCGGCCGTGTCCACCGTTTTCAGCCGTCCCTCGGCCATGATGGCAATGCGGTCAGACAGCGCCTCCGCCTCTTCAAGATAGTGGGTGGTGAGGACTATGGTGGCCTTGCCTTTAAGTCCGCGGATGACGCCCCACAGCTCACGCCGGGCAAGGACATCAAGCCCCAGCGTGGGTTCGTCCAGATACAGCACCTGCGGCTTGGTTATAAGCGACATGGCAATGGACACGCGGCGCTGCCAGCCGCCGGAGAGGGTGGCGGCGCGGCTGTTCATAACCTGGGCGAGCCCCAGCTGAGCTTCAATGTCCGCAACACGCTGACCTGTCTCGTCCTTGCAGCAGCCGTAAACTGATGCAATGAACTCAAGATTTTCTCTGACAGTGAGCTTCTGGGCAACGGCCGTCTCCTGAGGGGAGGCATTGCTGATGGCCTTAACATGGCCAATATCCGTAAGTATGCTGTGCCCCATGACATGGGCATCACCGGCTGTGGGGCAGACAAGCCCGGTGAGCATCTTAATTGTGGTGGTCTTGCCCGCACCGTTGACACCCAGAAGAGCCAGCAGCTCCCCCTCTTCCACCGAAAGGTCGAGGGCGTCCACGGCGGTTTTGCTGCCGTAGCGCTTGGTAAGGCCCCTTATCTCGATGGCATTCATTCGTCATCTGCCTCCTCAGGGGACATGAGAACATCCATCAGCTTTGCAAAGCGCTTGGGGTTGACGATGGCCATGCCGCTGTCGTCGCCGAGGATAAGGAGAGTATCCCCGCCCTTGATGCCGTAAAGCTCCCGCGCCTCTTTGGGAATGACGATCTGCCCTTTCTCACCAACTTTTACTGTACCGAAAATATGCTTATTTCCCCGTGATTTCATATCTGATCCCTCGCTTGATATTGGTATGTTAATTCCTACTTTTCCTACCAATCCTACATTACCACAGGTTCCAGTCCGCTGTCAAGAGATGGCGCACTGCAATGGCATATTCTTTGCCACGGCATAAGATGTAGATGGCTGTATTGCCGTATAAAACCAAAAGTGCAGGTGATCATTTTGAAGGACGAGAGCGTGCGTTATTTTCTGGGTGCCAACTCAAATGAGGGTTTTTATTCTCTGTATTCCGGACTGACGGATCCCGGGCGCGGTGAGCAGCTTCGCATGATAAAGGCGGGGCCGGGCGGCGGCAAATCGGGCTTTTTAAGGCGGATCGGTGAGGCAATGGAGCAAGGCGGCGCCAGGGTGGAGTACATCCACTGCTCCGGCGACCCCGACTCACTGGACGGCATCCGTATGCCCGATTTCGGCATCGCCTATGTGGACGGTACCGCGCCCCATGCCGCGGCTACGCAGGGCCCCATTGGCGGCGGCAAACAACTGACGGCTTATTATGGGCGCATGGGTGTTGGGTATGCGTATCCACTTTTCCGGCGGCTGATCGATTATGCGCTGTGATTTGTAACCCTCTTTTTTCCGTTTGCCCTGCACCATGGTGCCGATGTACACCTCGCTCAAGATGATGCGGCGCACGGTGGCGCGGCTCCAGCCCGAGCCGCTGCCCCCTGGGTCGTTGCGATAATTAAGGCCGCACCGACGCTTATACTCCGTGGGGTTGGGAATACCGGCGGCGTTCAGGCTGTCGGCAATGCGCTGACAGCTTGCACCCTGTGCGGCCATGGTGAAAATGCGCCGCACCACCCGCGCCGCGGCCTCATCGGGCGCAATGGCGGAGGCTTCACTGTCACAGCGGCGGTAGCCGTAGGGCGCAAAACTGCCAATAAAACGGCCGGAGCGGCGCTTATGATCCAGCACAAGGCGTATGCTGTCGGAAAGATCCTCAAGATACCATTCGTTCACAAGGCCGTTTATCTGACGCGCCTTTTTATTCTCCCTGCGGTCGGTGTCACCGTTGTCGGCGAGGGAGACAAAACGCACGCCCCAGCGGGGCAGAAGGCCGTGGATGTACCGCTCCACCATTTCCATGTCGCGGGTGAAGCGGGACTGACTTTTGCACAGGACAATGTCCACCTCCCCCGCCTTTGCCGCCGACAGAAGGGCATTGAAACCCTCCCGCTCACTGTCGGCGCCGGATCTGTCCTCATCGGTATAGACCGCCGTCACATTCCAGCTCATTTTTTGGGCGTAGTCACACAGTATCGCCCGCTGATTTGCGATGCTGGCGTTCTCCTCCCCGTCCCCATCGTCGCGGCTAATGCGGCAGTAAACTGCACAGCGCATATTGATCCCCTCCTGTTTCGTGATAGTAATGATATGCGTCCATACCGGGTTGTTATTGCCGCATATACATTGATTTAGGGGCGCGCGGGTGCTATAATATCAGCATCAGAGCATTATTTACGGAGGATGACATGTCAAACACGAACAATATCAGGCTCATCCAGAGCTTTACCATTGACCACGACATACTGGAGCCGGGCATCTACATCTCCCGCCGTGACGGGGATGTGGTGACATATGACCTGCGCACAAGAAAGCCGAACAGCGGCGACTATATGGATAATGTGACCATGCACACGGTGGAGCATATGTTCGCCACCTATGTGAGAAACAGCGACCGCTCGGAAAATGTGGTGTACTTCGGCCCTATGGGCTGCAGGACGGGGTTTTATCTTTTGGTGCGGGGCATGGAACAGGACGAGGTGCTCCAACTGGTACTGGAAACGCTGGAGAAGATCATGGCGCACGAAGGTCCTGTTTTCGGCGCAAAGCGGCGCGAGTGTGGCAATTACCGCAGTCTGAAGCTCTCGGCGGCAAAGGCAGAGTGCAGCAGGTATCTGGACACCCTAAAAAGCATCGGCAGACCCGACTTCAAATATAAGGAGCAGTAATTATGATAGGCATTATCGGCGCAATGGAGAAAGAGACCCGGGGCCTTGTGGCACTGACGGAAGTGAAAGAGCGCAGGACCGTCAGCGGCATCGAGTTTGTCAGCGGCACACTGTCCGGGCGTGAGGTGGTCATCGCCACCTGCGGCATTGGCAAGGTGTTCGCCGCCATGTGCGCCCAGACAATGATACTCAATTACGCGCCGGAGCTTATCATCAACACCGGTGTTGCCGGCTCACTGAGTGACAGTCTGGGGATAGGTGATGTGGTGGTCAGCCGCGGGCTTGTCCAGCACGATATGGACACCACAGGCTTCGGTGACCCCAGGGGACTTATCAACGGCCTGGGCGTGGTGGAGATAGCGGCTGACAGCCGGGCAAAGGACATAATGCTCTCCTGCTGCCGTGAGCTGGGCATCAACTGCACAGAGGGCCTTATTGCCACCGGCGATCAGTTCATCTGCACCGGGGAGGCCAAGGATAAGATCGTCTCCAACTTCGGCGCCCTGGCCTGTGAGATGGAGGGCGGCGCCGTGGCGCAGATCTGCTGTGCAAATGGGGTGCCCTTCCTTGTAAACCGTGCCATTTCCGACGGCGCGAATGAGGATTCCGGAATTGATTACCCCACATTTGTGAAAATGGCGGCGGAAAACTCCGTTAAAGCCGTGTGCCTGTTTTTGGAGCGGTTCTGACACACTGCAGCCGCGGCCCATGCTGCGGAGCCGGTATGCTACGGCGCGCTGGATCAGTATGTTGATCTGGGCCGCTTCTGCGATGCCGGGGCGCTGCGGGATAAGCACAGCCTGATACTGCGCCTTAACCGCCAGTACAAGGGCTTTTACGCCGCGGCCTACGGCTACATACGCGCCGCCTGTGAGATAGGCTCTGCCGGCACAGTAACCGGTGACGGCGACATTGCCGCAGAATTGGCTCAGGACTTTGCCCACTCGGTACTGCCGAGGGTCAGCCAAAGCCCCGGCCGGGTATACAAGCGCTTCCTTCGCGCATTTACCCACAAGGGATTTATAGACTATGCACAGCTTAATGTAAGCGGCAGCAAACTCATGCTGTCCATAGAAAAGGGCGCGGATTTCTCAATTTTTGCCGATGAGCTGAGCCGTCTGGCTTCACAGGCAGGCTATGAGGTCATACTTGGTAAGGATGCGCTTACACCAAGGCGCAATTCGCATCTGATACTGCCCGGGATAGGTGTGGTGTTCACGGATGAGGGCACCGAGAGCCGACTTGACCGCCTTGACAGGGCCACATACCGCGCGGCACTGGCGGCGGCGCGAAAGCGGCTTGCGGCAGCCAAGGCGCTGCACGATGAGCTGGAAGCCGTTTACATCCCCACCATCGACTTTTCCGGGCTCACCGCCCTCGCCCAGCAGCATATACGCGAGCTGAAGGACGAATACACCCACCGAAAGATCACACTGTAAGCCACCTTTACGAAAGAGAGGCACTATGGATCACATGAGAGAGGCTCCCCCGATAATAAGGAGCTTTCTAAACTATCACAGCACGGTGAAGGGGCACTCCGCCCTGACCGGTGATGAATATTTCCTGGATCTGCGCACCTTTTTCCGCTACATAAAGCGCAGCCGCGGCCTTGCGCCGGACAATGCGTCCTTTGATGAGATATCCATCGCGGATGTGGATCTTAAACTGGTGGCGTCGGTGACGATTGACGATGTGTACGGTTACCTGGCCTTCCTGTCAAGGGAGCGGCAGTCGCCCAACATTAAGAACAAAAGGGGCGGGCTGAGCGCCAGTTCAAGGGCACGCAAGGTGACCGCCATTCGCTCATTTTACAAGTATCTGACGGTGAAAACCGGCCAGCTTGAGGTAAACCCGGTGCAGGATCTGGATTCGCCCAAGGTACTGCGCACTCTCCCCCGCTATCTGACCCTGGATGAGAGCAGACAGCTTCTTGCGGGCGTAAACGGCAAACACGCCAAGCGGGACTACTGCATACTGATGATCTTCCTCAACTGCGGCCTGCGCATATCCGAGCTTATCGGTCTGAATATTTCCGACATCAAGGACGACCGCATGACCGTACTGGGCAAGGGCGGCAAGGAGCGGACGGTGTATTTGAACGATGCAACCCTTGCGGCGATCAACGACTACCTTATCGAACGGCGCGCTGTTGTGGGCGCAGACCGGGAGGCCCTGTTCATCTCCAACAGGCGAGAGCGGATCAGCCGCGCATCGGTAAACGCGCTGGTAAAAAAGCATCTGAAAGCTGCAGGGCTTGACAGCAGCAAGTATTCATCCCACAAGCTGCGCCACACCGCGGCAACACTGCTGCTGCACAGCGGGGTGGATGTGCGCACCCTGCAGGAGCTTTTGGGGCATGAGCATCTGAACACCACGGAGATCTACACCCACATCGAAAACGAGGATCTGCGTACTGCGGCAAAGCTGTCGCCACTTGCGGCGTATTCGCCGGCGGGCGGCAAAGACATTGACGCGTACATATTTGACGATGAGGTTGATGACTTCGACGACGATTACGATGACGCAGACTGAAAGCGCAAAAATATATAGCATAAACAGCGCCGAACATTTCGGCGCTGTTCTTCCGTTTACTGTCCATTTCCCTGCCGATGTTGAAATGCGGGCGCCAAAGTGTTATTATCATGGTACGAAACCGGAACGCAGCTGGAGGTGATGACTTGGCGTATAAAGGCAGCGACAACGACACGAATATGCTGCGCAACAGATTTGAGGAACTGGGCCGCAAGGCCGCTTCAACGGGGCGCTGGGTCTACTCCGATTTCCTGTCCCCCGCCGACCAATCCGTTCTGCTGGAGATGGGCTGGTCTGTTGAGCCGTACTGCCTGTGGGGTGGCTGGGACGCGGCAGAGCGCTGTATCGCCTGCTTCGGCAGTGAAGATGATTGCTACTGCCCCAAGGAGCCGCCGATAGCCTGCATCCGCGTGTACCCGAAGATGGCAAAATTTTCAGGCCGCATGGGACATCGGGACTTTCTCGGTTCAATCATGGGCCTGGGCATAAAGCGGGAGACGGTGGGCGACATACTCATCCGCGAAAGCTCGGCATGGATATTTTGCCTCGAGAGCATTGCCGAATATATAATCAGCAATCTTGAGAGCGTGGGGCGTACCACCGTAAAATGTGAACGTTCGGACGCGCCGGATTTTGCCGTGACCGTACCGGAGGCGGTGAGTATTGCAGCAGCATCCGACCGGGTGGATGCCCTGTGCGCCGCAGTGTACGATCTGTCACGCACTGAGAGCAAAGAGGCGGTGTCCGCCGGCCTTATATTTGTGGACAGCCGCATGGTAACAGACCCATCCGTAAAGGTCAAGCCCGGCTCGCTGGTGAACCTGCGGGGCAAAGGGCGCTTTCTCTACAACGGCCCCGCCGGTCAGACACGCAGCGGGCGTTTGAGAGCATCGGTAAGCATTTACAAATGAAATTTCAATATATACGGAGGTAAGTATGAAGGTTCTTCTCTTTAACTGCAGTCCCCACGCAAAAGGCTGCACCTACACCGCACTAAGTGAGGTTGCGTCAGCTCTGAACAGTGAGGGCATCGACACCGAGATCATCAATATCGGCGGCAGGATTGCCGGCGGCTGCAAAGGCTGCGGCTGGTGCAGGAAAAACGGCAGATGCATTATTGACGACGCCGTGAATGAGGTGATCGGCAAGGTGGAAGAGGCCGACGGCTATGTCTTCGGCAGCCCGGTTCATTACGCCTCCGCCAGTGGCGATGCCACCGCCTTTATGGACAGGCTGTTCTATTCCAACAGCAGGCTGCTGGCCTACAAGCCGGGTGCGGCAGTTGTTTCCGCCCGCAGGGCAGGCACCACCGCGGCGCTGGATCAGATGAACAAATACTTCATGATAAGCAAAATGCCCGTGGCCTCCTCACAGTACTGGAACATGGTACACGGCAACAGCCCCGAGCAGGTGAAGCAGGATCTTGAAGGGATGCAGATCATGCGCACACTGGGCAGGAACATGGCATGGCTCATTAAATGCATCTCACTGGGCAAGGAGCAGGGCATTGTCCCCAATGCGCCCGAGCAGCGCGTGGGCACCAATTTCATAAGATAAGACCCTGGGTCACACAGGCGGCGAAAAGGCTATTGCATTTGCGCCGCCTTTCGTGTATAATAGCAGTGTAAGTCGTACTGACTCGCAAGGGTTCGCCCCAAGCGGAAAGGCGGCGGATTTTCTGTGCCCAGAAATGTGGTATATGCAGCGTCCGCGCCTTTTCGGCGCGGATTTTTTGCGTCAATCACAAAAGGAGGCCGCAGATGAATAACAGGGTTACTGTCATAAGTATAATCGTCGAAGACATTGATTCGGCAGGGCGCATCAACAGCATACTGCATGATTTCGGCGCTTATATTATCGGCAGACTGGGTATACCCTACAAAGAGAAGCACGTATCGGTCATATGCGTGGTGCTCGATGCCCCCACGGAGGTGTCCAGCGCTCTTTCCGGCAAGCTGGGAATGCTGCCGGGTGTGACCTGCAAAAGCATAACATCAAAGATCTGACAAGAAGGAGAAACACAATGAAAAAAATACTTGCACTTATAATTGCATTGGTCATGGTTTTGGGCCTTGCCGCCTGTTCCAATGGTGGCGACAGCTCTGTTACTGCAGATGACAACGCCGGAAGCACTGCCGAAGTTGTGACGGATGTAAACAGCGGTTCCGACAGCAGCGATGCAGAAGCCGACAGCAGCACCGCAGATGTGGATGCTGACGACAGCACCGCCGACGGGGAGGCCGAAGCTGACGATACCGACAGCGGCGAAGCGGAGGAGCCTGCCGTCACCATCCGCCTTGCCGGCATGACCGGCCCCACCGCAATGGGCATGACCAGGATCCTCGCCGACAATGAGGACGGACTTGCCGCCAACAACTATGAATTCACCCTTGCAGGTGCCGCAGACGAGATCACTCCCCTTCTCATCAAGGGCGAGCTGGACATCGCCGCCGTGCCTGTCAACCTGGCCTCTGTCCTCTACAACAACACCGAGGGCGGCGTGCAGATCCTGGCGGTAAACACCCTGGGCGTCATCTATATCCTTGACAACAGCGGCAACGTGGCAGACCTTAAAGACCTTGTGGGCAAGACCATCTATGCCACGGGCAAGGGCTCCACACCCGAGTACACCCTGCGCTATCTGCTCAGCCAGAACGGCATCGACCCGGACAAGGATGTTACCATCGAGTGGAAGAGTGAGCCGGCTGAGATAGTAGCAATTTTCAAGCAGGCCGAGGGTGAGGTCATTGCCATGATGCCCCAGCCCTATGTAACTGTGGCCCAGACCAGCGTTGAGGGCATCAACATTGCCATCAGCCTGACCGATGAGTGGAACAAGCTGAACAACGGCAGCCTGTGCATGACCGGCTGCGTAGTGGTACGCAAGGAGTTTGCCGAGCAGTATCCTCAGGCCGTGGCACGCTTCCTGGAGGAGTATGCCGCATCCGTGGCGTGGGTCAACGAAAATGTTGAAGAGGCAGCCGATCTTATGGAGCACTTCGGCATAGTCAAGGCCGCCGTTGCGAAGAAGGCCATCCCCTACTGCAACCTTGTGTGCCTGGCAGGAGAAGATCTCAAGTTTGTTGAGGGCTACCTGCAGGTTCTGTTCGATCAGAATCCCAAGGCGGTGGGCGGCGCAATGCCCGCTGACGACTTCTACTACGGCAGGTAAGTATGGGAAAAGGGCGAAACACAACTGAAAAACTGATCGGTGTCGCTTTCGCCCTTCTCGTGTGGCAGGCGGCGGCGATGATAATCGATCAGAACATACTGCTCGCCTCCCCCCTTTCGGTACTCCGGCGGCTGATTTCACTGGTGCAGGAGGTTGACTTTCTGCGCTCTGTGGCATTCAGCTTCATGCGCATCGTAAGCGGATTCTTCTGCGGCCTTATATGCGGCATTGTGTTTGCCGTACTGGCCGGCAGATTCCGCTTCGTGGATGTGCTTGTCCAGCCCTTTGTCACGGTTATGAAGACCATACCGGTGGCATCATTCATCGTGGTGAGCCTTATTTGGTTCGGTTCGGAAAAACTTGGTATCTTCATCTCCTTTGTGATGGTGTTCCCAATCATCTACACCAATGTGCTGGGCGGGATAAGGAATACCGATGTTGAGCTTCTGGAGATGGCGAGGGTTTACCGCATACCCCATGCAAAAAAGCTCCTTTACATCTATCTGCCCGGTACGGCTCCCAGCCTTATCTCCGGCTGTTCGGTGGCGCTGGGCCTTGCGTGGAAGTCCGGCATCGCGGCGGAGCTTATCGGCATACCCGACGGCAGCATCGGTGAGAAGCTGTACCAGGCCAAGCTGTACCTTGACACGGACGATCTGTTCGCATGGACGGTGGTGATCGTGGCGCTGAGCATTGCCTTTGAAAAGCTGTTCATCGCCCTTGTGCGCCTTATGCTAAAAGGCGCCACGCGCTTGTGAGGTGGGGTATGGAAAAGCTGATAATCGACAATA
The DNA here is from genome assembly GCA_045605145.1 of Oscillospiraceae bacterium. GTDB lineage: Bacteria > Bacillota > Clostridia > Oscillospirales > Oscillospiraceae > CAMNAO01. Next base: position 11,549 of record JAZUPH010000014.1, read on the forward strand.
TCTGTAAATCCTTCGACTCACTGGCGGTGCTCAGGGACTTTTCAATGGACGTCGAGCCCGGCGGCAGGGTCAGTATAATGGGTCCCTCCGGCTGCGGAAAGACCACACTGCTGCGGCTTATCATGGGGCTTGAAACCCCCGACAGCGGCAGCATAAGCGGCGTACCCGAGAGGGTATCCGCCGTATTTCAGGAGGATCGGCTGTGCCCCGACTTTGGCGCGGTGAGCAATCTGCGCCTTGTCACAGGGCGCAGGTACACCCGCAGTGAGCTGGAGAAGGAGCTGCGCGCTGTGGGCATCACGGACGATCTATACAAGCCCGTGCGTGAGTTCAGCGGTGGGATGCGCAGGCGTGTTGCCCTTGTGCGGGCGCTTTTGGCACAGTCTGAGCTGGTGCTGCTGGATGAGCCGTTTAAAGGGCTTGACGGGGACACGCGGGATCTGACGATTGAATATGTCCTTGGCCGCATCGGGGACAGGACACTTATCCATGTCACCCACAGCCAAGAGGATGCACAAGCCCTTAACAGCCGGGTGATAAGGATGCACAATCAATAAAAGACAGCAAAACGGCAGCGAATTATCGCTGCCGTTTGTTTATGCCGTTGTTTGTTCAGCACTGCCGGATGCCCGGCAGATTTGTGCTGTATCTGCCGCTTATCAGCCGATGTGCAGACCGCCGGAGAGATTGATGACCTGACCGGTGACGAAGCCAGCCTCTTCACTGGCGAGGTAGGCGACTGCTGCGCCGAACTCATCATTGGTTCCGATGCGTCCAACAGGGATGGAGGAAAGAATGGAAGCAGAGTCAAAGTTCTTGGGGCTGCGGGGAGGATGGTCATTGACGATGCCGCTGGCGGCAATGCAGTTGACGGTAATGCCGGTGCCGGCGAGCTGACGGGCCATGCAGTAGGTCATGTTGATAACGCCTGCGCGTGCGATGCTGTCGCACATATTTTCGCCGGTGAAGCCGTCCTGTGCGCCGGCGCTGGCCATAAAGATGATGCGTCCGGCCTTGCTCTTCTTCAGGAAGGGCAGAGCAGCCTGAGCCATCTTGAAAGAGCCAATGATCTGATGGTTGAGCTTCTTGCTCAGATCCTCAGGATTGACATCCTCAACAGCCACGGGAGCGTCGAAGCCGCCGGTCTTGTTGATGACAACATCAACAGAGCCGAATCTCTCGGCGATCTCACCGAAAAGGGCATCGTCGCCCCTCTCGTTGCTAAGGGCGATGCAGTGATGCTTATACTCACCGAGAGCTTCGATCATACCCTGAGCACGCTCGGGGCTGTGGGTAATCATAACAACATTCATGCCGGCCTGGCACATGGCGCGAACGGCGCCCTCACCAATATGACCGGTTGCGCCAGCAAATACGCAGGTGCGGCCTTCAAGAGTAAACATATAAAGCCTCCTTAAATAATTGTGATACTCAGTGAGCGTATACTGGAAATTAAGGCCATCGTAACAAAAAATTTGCGGCCTATCAAGTTACATTTGTCACTGCTGTCAGTTATAAATCGAACACATTCACGCAAATTTATGTTTAACAACACGCCGTAACGGGAAAAACCGCGCACCTGTCAGCCGATATACAGCCCGCCGGACAGGTCAAGGATCTGACCGGTCATAAATGCGGATTCCTCGCTGGCCAGATACTGCACAAGGGCGCCGAACTCGTCAGATGTGCCGATACGACCCATGGGAACAGAAGACTTCAGCGTTTCCATATCCAGCAACCTGCCGTGGGGCGCATGGTCATTGAGCATGGCGCTCATGGCGATGCAGTTGACCGTGATGCCGTACTGCATCAGCTCTCTTGCAAGGCAGTAGGTCAGGCTGATAACGCCGCCGCGGGCAACGCTGTCGCAGATATACTCGCCGGAAAAACCGTTGCGCGCGCCGACACTGGAGGTGAGAATAACTCTGCCGGCCTTGCTCTCTTTGAGATAAGGCAGCGCTCTCATAACCGTACTGAAGCTGCCAGTGATCTGATGGTTGAGCTTCTTGTTAAGGTCTTCTGCGGTGACATCTTCCAGAGCCACAGGCATATCGAATGCGCCGGTCTTACAGATCGCCACATCGACAGAGCCGAAGGTATCATAGACATACTTTACGGGATCCTCGTGTTCGGCGCCGACTACAACAATGCATTTGCCGGGACAGTCTTTGAGGGATTCGGCAACTTCGGCAGCGTCGGCATTCATATGGGTCATGAGCGCCACATTCATGCCCGCCTCGCACATGGCGCGTACAGCGCCGCGGCCAACCAAACCGCTGCCGCCGGAAAAGACGCAAGTTCTGCCTTTGAGTGTCAACATATGGGTATACCTCCAAGTTATAATAATAACGTAAATGTACAATAAAAAGTAATAAATTGTCAATTACCTTAATAATTTCCCGCCATCCTCTTCCCATCCCTATTAATACATGATATAATCCCGGATACAGGCACTCATACATAAGACATCCATCATTTCACAGGAGGTAAGTATATGAAACTGCTCAATATCGGCTTTATCGGCGCAAAGCATACCCATTATGCCGACTTCTCCGGCTATGTGAAGGAGTCGCCCTTCTGCCGCATTGCAGGCGTATGGGATGAGGACGGCGAGAAGGCCGCCAAGTGGGCCGCACAGATCGGCACATTTTCCACCGCAAGCTATGAGGACATTCTTTCAGACCCCAAGGTTGACGGCGTTGTTATCGCATCCACCCCACATCAGCACGAAGAGCATATTATTGCCGCCGCCAAGGCCGGCAAGGCTATTTATGTGGAGCAGCCGCTGGCCATCTCGGTTGAGGCGGCAAACCGTATCCGCGACGCGGTAAAGGAAGCGGGCGTACCATTTGTGCTGTCCAACCCCGTCAAGCGCAGCAATTATCTGTTTGCCAAAAACCTCGTTGACTCCGGCCTTATGGGTGAGATACTGCATATGCGCGTGCGCACCCTGCACGATAACTCCGTGCTGATGGTAGAGGGCAAGTTCCCCGAGTTTGAGTATGTCTACGACAAGAGTCAGAGCGGCGGCGGCGCAATGAACAACATGGGCTGCCACGGCGTTAAGCTCCTTCGCTGGTTCCTGGGCATGCCCGAGTCCGCCTTCGGTATGTACAGCAGCTTTACCGAGCCGGGCAAGAAAAACGACATTGAAGAAAACGCAGTGGTCGTGTTTAAATTCAAGGGCGGTGCCATCGGCACCATCGAGACCGGCTGGGTGCATCCCCGCTATCAGGGCGGCTTTGAGATCCACGGCACCCAGGGCAGTATCGTCAGCACTTATGAGGGGCTCTCCTACAGGCTCAACTGCCGCGGCGGCGACTGGGTCAAGGTCTCACCCAAGCTGATGCCCGGCGCAATGTCACACCCCATGACCTACTGGATCGAGAATCTTTACAACGGCACTGCGATGGACGAGTTCGGCATTGACGAGGCTGTGGATCTGGTAATCATGACCTGCGCGGCATATGATTCCCAGGGTAAGGAAGTTAAGCTGTAAGAGGCACAGAATCGATAAGCAATAAAAAAACGGCAGGAACAAAACTCCTGCCGTTTTTGTCGTATAAAGTGAACTTACTTGGTGCCAAAAATTCTGTCGCCGGCATCGCCCAGACCGGGAACGATGTAGCAATGCTCATTAAGGATGGGATCCTTAGCCGCCAGATAGATGTCAACATCGGGATGGTCACCCCTGACCTTGTCGATGCCTTCCTGAACGCCCAGGATGCAC
>JAZUPH010000015.1:0-36254 GCA_045605145.1 Oscillospiraceae bacterium
GAGGCTCACAGGCTTGTCACATACACTTACCAGCTGCGCCATCTCGCTCTGGTCAAATTCCTGTGCCAGAGAATTGATAGACACAGGCTCACCCCGGCGATATCGGTCGCGCACTATGCCAAAGGCGCGGCCCAAAAACGGTGCAGAAAAATCGGTCTCTGACAGGTCGCACTTTTCAACAAGCTGCGGGTCGGCCATCACAAGAGCGATGACCCCCTCCTCCGCAGCGGCGGAGTACATATTGTCGTACTTTGTGCTGCGCCCATCCGGCTTGACACTGACTGCAGGGCGAATACTGTCCCGCTCCGCCTTTTTCTTCTGCTGGGCAAAGTAGCGGCGGCGCGCCCGCTCAACCTCAGCCATGACAGCCTGTGTGCTCACGCCGGAATACTCCGCAGCTCTGCCGGAATACACCTCCCGCTCCACCGAGCCGGGCAGGGCCGCCAGAAGGTTTGCCGCCTCTTTTAAAAAGGCGATGCGCCCGTCGTCTGTATTCAGGTCGTACTTGGCTTTCACTGCGGCAAGGCGGTACTCAATATGGTTCTCACTCTTGTCAAGAAGCAGGGAAAAAGCCTCGGGGCCGTGCTTCTTTATGAACTCGTCCGGATCCTTGGCGCCGTCAACCTTAATGACCTTAACCTTCAGCCCCGCCTTATCCAGGATGGGTATGGCGCGCTGTGCCGCCTTCTGCCCCGCCTCATCTGCGTCATAACAGATAACAACACTGTCGGTATACCGGGTCATAAGCCGCGCCTGCTCGGGCGTCAACGAAGTTCCCAATGACGCCACGGCGCAGTCGAAGCCCGCCTGATGCAGGCTTACTACATCCACATTGCCCTCAACCAAAATCAGCATGCCATGTTTGGTCTTCTTGGCAAGGTTAAGTGCAAATAGATTGCGGCTTTTACTGAATACGGGTGTATCGGGGCTGTTGAGATACTTTGGCCCATCGTCACCGGAAAGCAGGCGGCCGGAGAAGCCCAGCACACTGCCGCGCACATCGATAACAGGGAAAACGAGGCGATTGCGGAAGGTGTCGTACAGACCGCCGTTTTTGCCCCTTTTGGCAAGGCCGGCTGTCAGCAGTTCTTCCGGGGTGTAGCCGATCTTAATCATGGCGTCCGTCAATGTGCGCCAGTCATCCGCGGCGGCACCCAGGCCGAAGCGCTTGACCATTTCGGCGGAAATTCCGCGCCTGTTGATATATTCCACCGCGGCTTGCCCGCAGGGTTGGGACAAATTGCGGTAGAAGAAGCGCGCCGCCTCACGGTTTAGGTCAAGAATCCTCTGCCGGCGGCTGGCGGCGGCTTTATCCTGCTCATCCTCGGGAACGGTCATGCCGGCACGCTGGGCAAGGAACCGCACCGCATCGGGGAAGGTGAGGTTCTCCTCCTCCATGATGAAGTTTATCACCCCACCGCCTTTGCCACAGCCGAAGCAGTGGTAGATCTGCTTATCGCGGTTTACGGAGAAGGACGGTGTCTTTTCCGAATGGAAGGGGCACAGCCCGAACAGATTGCTGCCGCTGCGTTTTGTAAGCGCAACATAGTTCGATACCACATCAACTATATCATTGCGTGCGGAAAGCTCTTCCAAAAAGCGCTCCGGAAATGCCATACTCTTCCCTCCTTTCCTAAGCCGAAAACATGCTTACTTCAGATAATTATTGCCATACTTGCACACATTAAGTCAGAACTTACTCCATGCGGCGGGGACAAAAATTGCCTCAATACAGTCAGCCGCGAATCTGTCCGTCATGCCGGAGATATAGTCGCAAACGGCGCGCTCAAGCCCGTCCACGGCCGCGACAGAAATATATTCATGGGGCAGCTTGTCCGGGTGCTTGATATAGTGCTCAAAAAGCACCTCCATCAGGCCGAGAACCTTGTTCTCCTCGCTTTTGGCAACGGGATTGCGGTACACATTCTCATACATGAAGTCAACAAACACATCCTGCGCGTTGGCCATGTCATTGCTCATGGTAATCACATTGCTGTTCATGCTGTTGAGGATAACATCTTCGGTCATGGCATTAACCCGCTGACTGTGACGGGTGCCGATAACCTCTTTCACAATCTGGGGTATATCGTCGTCCGTAATGATCCCGGCGCGGATGGCATCATCAACGTCGTGGTTGACATAGGCCAGCTTGTCAGCAATGCGGACGATCTGCCCCTCAAGGGTGGCGGCAAGGGGATCAATGGTGTGGCGAAGAATGCCGTCACGCACTTCGTATGTAAGATTAAGACCCGCGCCGTCCTTTTCCAGTCTGTCAACGACACGCAGACTCTGCTCATAGTGGCGGAAGCCGCCCATATCGCCCAGGATCACATTGAGCGCACGCTCACCTGCGTGGCCGAAGGGGGTATGACCAAGATCATGGCCAAGACCGATCGCCTCCGTCAGATCCTCATTAAGGTCCAGTGCCCGGGCAATGGTGCGGGCAATCCGGGTAACCTCAAGAGTGTGGGTCAGGCGGGTGCGGTAATGGTCACCCTCGGGGCGCAAAAAGACCTGCGTCTTATGCTTTAAGCGGCGGAAACTCTTTGAATGGATGATACGGTCAACATCCCGCTGGAAACAGGTGCGGGTATCGCTTTGGTCATCAGGATGAAGGCGGCCCCTGCTGTCCTTTGACTTGACGCCGTACTGACCTATGATCAGCTCCTCCAGCTGTTCGCGGCGCTGACGAATTCTCTCCATCATTATCCCCCCGGCAAGAATATTTCTCAGTCTATATTCTTTTACAACGCAATTGGCGTTTTTCCTCTTTTTAATTCTGAATAATTTAAAATTTCCTGCAGGACAGCAAATTAAGGAGCATAAAGCATTTGATTTTGCTGAACGCTTATGCTAAAATAACAAATTGTGCAAATCGAGTAAACAGGTGACAAATCTATGAGCCAATATAAAAATGAGATCAGCAGACGCCGCACGTTTGCGATCATTTCCCACCCCGACGCGGGTAAAACAACACTTACAGAAAAGCTGCTGCTTTATGGAGGCGCGATACAGCAGGCCGGCGCCGTTAAAGGCAAGGCCAGCGCAAGGCATGCCACCTCCGACTGGATGGACATTGAAAAGCAGCGCGGAATTTCCATCACTTCTTCCGTCATGCAGTTTGAGTATGACGGCTACTGCATCAATATCCTTGATACGCCGGGACATCAGGACTTTTCAGAGGACACTTACCGTACTCTGATGGCGGCAGACAGCGCCGTTATGGTCATCGATGCCGCAAAGGGTATCGAGCCGCAGACAAGAAAGCTGTTCCGAATCTGTGCCATGCGCCATATCCCCATTTTTACTTTCATCAACAAGATGGACCGCGAAGCACGCAGCCCATACGAGCTGATTGAGCAGCTTGAAAACGAGTTCGGTCTGGGCACCTATCCCATGAACTGGCCCATCGGCTGCGGACGGGATTTCAAGGGTGTGTACGACCGTGAAGCCCGGCATATACTGGCATTTACCGATGCTCACAGCGGCTCCAGCAGGATCGAGGGCATTGAATGCGACCTTGAGGACACAGATTTCCTGGATCAGCTCATCGGCAGCAGCCTGCGTCAGACCCTTACAGACGATGTTGAGCTGCTTGATGGCGCGGGCTATGAATTTGACGCCGACTTGGTGCGCAGCGGGCAGCTCAGCCCCGTGTTCTTCGGCTCGGCACTCAACAACTTCGGCGTTGAGCCATTTTTGAAGAGCTTTCTGCAACTGACTACCGAGCCTTTGGCACGCAAGGCCGGTGATGAGCTTATTGACCCTAACTGTGAGCATTTTTCCGCATTTGTCTTTAAGATTCAGGCCAACATGAATAAGGCCCATCGCGACAGGATAGCCTTTATGCGCATTTGCTCCGGCCGCTTCGACCGCAATGAGGAGTACTGGCACGTACAGGGCGGCAGGGTGCTGCGTCTGAGCCAGCCCCAACAGCTGATGGCGCAGGACAGGGCTGTTATCGATGTGGCTTACGCCGGAGATATTATCGGCGTGTTCGACCCGGGCATCTTCTCCATCGGAGACACGGTCTGTTCCAAAAACATGCGCGTTGAGTATGCCGGAATGCCCACTTTCGCGCCGGAGATATTCTCCGTTGTTGAGCGCACGGACACCATGAAGCGCAAGCAGTTTGAAAAGGGCATCCTGCAGATCGCACAGGAAGGCGGCGTACAGATTTTCCGCGTTCCGGGCGGCGGTCTGGAGGAGGTTATCGTTGGCGTGGTCGGCGTGCTGCAGCTTGAGGTGCTTGAACACCGTCTTAAAAGCGAGTACGGAGTTGATGTGCGCCGCCGCGATCTGCCCTACCAGCTTGTGCGCTGGGTTGACGGGGACGTGGATCCGTCAAAGCTGGATCTGGCGTCAGACACCCGCTGGGTACAGGACTTCAGGGACAACAATCTGCTGCTGTTCACCGGACAGTGGAGTGTCCGCTGGGCAGAGGAGCGCAACCCCGGCATAATCCTGCGTGATGTGAAGCAGGAGTAAACGGACACCTTTCCCCCATTTTCGGGCGGCGTGCGCCCGCAATTAAATGCGGACGCGGAATACACAGAATCGAAGTGAGTATAGAACATGAGTAAATCACAGCGCCTGCGCGCACCGGGCGAAAGTCTGATGCGCCAAATCATAGTATTTTCACTGCCTATCATGGCGATGAACATTCTTCAGCTTTTGTTCAACGCCACCGACATGGTTGTTGTCGGGCGCTTTGCCGGCAGCAGCGCCCTGGCCGCCGTGGGCGCCACCGGCGCACTTATAAGCCTGCTGACCAACTCGTTCATCGGTATGTCTGTCGGCACCAATGTTGTGGCCGCTCAGAACTACGGCGCAGGTGACGACGAGGGCGTAAACCGCTGTCTGCACACCTCACTTATCTTCAGCGGTGTTGTGGGAATTATCGTGATGGTCGTCGGCATTGCATTCTGCCGCCCCCTGCTGGTGGCTATGGGCACGCCGGAGGACATTCTGGACGCGGCAACGCTGTATATGAAGATATATTTTATCGGTGTCCCTGCAAACCTGATGTATAACTTCGGTGCGGCGGCACTGCGCGCCATTGGCGACAGCAAGCATGCGACCATCTACCTTATCGCCACGGGCTTTTTGAATGTATTTTTGAACCTCATTTTCGTCATCGTGTTCCACATGACCGTTGACGGTGTGGCGTGGGCAACCATCATCGCCCAGTATCTGGCTTTTATGCTTATGATGCGCTATCTCATTCGGGACAAGGGCTGTATGCACTTCTCCTTCAACGCGCTGCGTGTGGATAAGGCCAAGCTGAGTCATGTACTGCGTATCGGCGTCCCCGCCGGTCTGCAGAGCACCATGTTCTCGGTTTCCAACGTGCTTATACAGTCGTCCATCAACGGCTTCGGCTCAGCTCTTGTGGCCGGCAACAGTGCAGCAACGAACATTGAGGGCTTTGTTGGCACCACAAGCAACGCAATAACAAATGCGGCGATCACCTATTCCGGACAGGCCGTGGGCTCCGGCGACTACAAGAAGCTGGACTACATACTGCGGGACTGTCTGATTCTCGTATTCGGCTGCTGGGCCGTTATTGCCGGCGGCGTAATGATCTTTGGCGAGCAGCTGTTGGGAATCTATGTGAACGATGCCGAGGTCATTAACTACGGCATGATAAGCCTGAATATCCGAATGTCATTTATGTTCCTCACCGGCATTATGAATGTCGCACCCGGCATACTGCGTGGCATGGGGTACTCTATGATGCCCATGATAAACACAGTCGTATTCACCTGCGCCATGCGAATTGTTTGGCTTGCAACCGCCTTCCGCTGGTTCCCCACAATCGAGATGCTGTTCACCTGCTACCCGGTAACCTGGGGCCTTGCCGCAGTTGCACAGCTTATAACGCTGGTAGTCATAAGACGCAAGGAATTTAAGAAAGCAGGTCTTATAGCCTGAGACAGAACAATCCCCGGGAGTACCCCGGGGATTTGTTGTAATATTAAGATTATACCGTAAGCAACTTCATGCGCTCCTCAACCTGTGTACGGGAGAGGATGCCGCCCACAGCGCCCCGATGGGAAACGCATAAAGATGCGCAGGCGGTGGCGAAACGGCAGGCATCGTAGAGCTGGGCCCCCTCACAGAGCCGGACGAGCAAGCCGGCCGCGAAGGTGTCTCCGGCGCCTATACCGTCAATCACCTTGGTCGGAATGGCAGGCAGTGCAAAAACGCCTCCACCCAGCTGTGAGACATAGCAGCCCCGCTCCGCCAGCTTGATAATGACACAGCCGACGCCCCATGAGTGGAAAATTCGGGCGCTCTCAACCGGGTCAGAGACGCCGGTGTAATATGCCGCCTCCTGCTCGTTGGGGGTGATGTAGTCCAGCAGCGCCAGCGTTTGGCGATAATCCTCAAGACGCAGCGCGCCGCCCTTGGGCAGCTTGGTATCGGCAAGGAGTATGGAGCCCCGCTCTTTTGCTGACAGCGCAAAGTCATAGCACACTTTCGGGTCGATAAACGGGCGGCGGAACAGGCTCGCCATCGACACGGCGGAAATACCGTCAATACCGTCAAGCGCTGGGACATAGTCGGCAATTCCGTGCCGTTTTCCAACCAGGCTGCTGCGCTCTCCCCTGTCGTCAACAAAAAGCCCGGACACCGGCGTATGCCCGCCCTCAATAAGGGGCGACGCGCTCATATCCACGCCCTCTGCCAGGGCTGTGCTGTTAAGAAGGACGCCGGCAGGGTCATTGCCGATCCCTGCAACAAGCAAAACCGCCGCACCAAGCCGGGAGGCTGAAACAGCCTCGTTAAATGCCTCACCGCCGGGGCAAAGGCTGACATCATCCACAACGCCGCCGGAACGCCCTCCGGTGAATATGCAATCCACCAGCGCCTGCCCTGCGCATACTATTCTCCCCTTCATTGCCTCCTGCCTTTCCGGGCACGCGACCCGCATTCTATAATGATTACACTTTAACCGCAAAAGCATGTATTTGCAAGCACAGAAAAACAGCACCGCGATTTGCGGTGCTGTTTTATGTTGGAAAGCGATTATTTGCCGGCGATGGAGAGGTTCTCCACAAGGACACTGGGAGATGCAAAACCTGCGGTGCCGCGGCTACTGGGCTCTTCAATATTATTTCCGATGGCTGTGATCTTCTTTAACATATCGAAGAAGTTGCCGGCCACGGTGAAGGACTTCACTGCGGCGGTTTTGACGCCGTTTTCAATCAGGAAACCGGCACTCTGCAGGGAGAAGTCACCGGAGATAGGGTTGGCGCCTGCGTGGGTGCCGCCCAGGGAGTTGATGTAGACGCCATTGCCAGCCATCTTCAAAAGCTCTTCCTCGCTCACATCGCCGGGGACAATGTACATGGTGAAGGGGCTGATGCCAACAGGGGCGTTGTATCCGGACTTGGACGCATTGCCGGTGGTGGTTTTGCCGGCGACCGCGGCGGTCTTCAGATTGTACAGCAGTGTATTGAGTACGCCGTTTTCAATGACCTTCTTGCACTTAGCAGGAGATCCCTCATCATCAAAATTGATGGGCATGGGGCTGTCCTTATAGAAGGGGTCGTCAACAAGTGTGACGATAGGGGCGGCGATAACATCACCCTCTTTACCGGCAAGACGGGAAAGACCCTTCTGCGCATTTTCGGAGGAGAATGCGGAGCTGAAAGTCGCAAGGAAGCTGGTCATTGCATCGGGAGCGAAGACAACAGGCCACACACCGGTGGGTGCAACAGTGGCATCCAGCTTGGCCTTGGCTTTTTCGGCGGCCTTGCCGGCAAGCTCATCAAAATCGATCTCACCTATATTACCCATCTTGCGCTCATAGCTGTTCTCCATCACCTTGCCGTCGGTGACGACAGCGCCCATCATAAGGCCGGCGGAGCTGTTCTCATAAGAAAGGTCCAGGCCCTTGGAATTGTAGATGGCGACCACGCTCTTCTCGCTCATGACCCGGGTGCTGCAGCCGTCGATAACCGCAGGATCGGCGGCGTAGAGTGCGTCCTGCCCGCGAAGGGCAGCCTTGATCATTTCTGCAGTGTCGGGCAGATCCGTCTTCTTAAGCTCAAGGGGCTCATAGGTCTGTCCGCCCTCGCCGAGGAACACAGCTTCCTCAGACTCAAGGGATGCGGCATTATCCGCTGCGCGGCGGACGATATCGGCAGCCTGAGCGGCACTCAGCTCCTGGGTGGAGGCGTAGCCCATTTTGCCGCCGACGATGCAGCGGAAGCACACGCCGCCGGAGTTTGCGCTGGTAAAGCCGTCGATCTCATGCTTGAAGGCGCTGACAGAGGTGCCCTCAGACGCCTGATAATACAGTTCATACTCTGCGATGCCCTGAGCCTCAGCCTGGGCGATGACAGCACTTTTGAAAGAATTGAAATCCATTAAATTCCCCCTCCTTATCTGCCGCCGACGGTGATGGACGACACGCGGATCATGGGCTGACCCACATTGGTAGGAATCGAGCCGCTGGACGAGCCGCACATACCCTGACCCATTTCAAGATTGGTGCCGACCATGTCGATATTCATTATAACATCAGAGCCCTTGCCCACAAGGCTTGCGCCGCGGACAGGCTCACACACCTTGCCGTTGCGGACGATGTAGCCCTCATTTACGGCGAAGTTGAACTCACCGGTGACGGGGTTGACGGAGCCGCCACCCATCTCCTTGGCGAACAGGCCGTACTCGATGGATGCGATGATGTCATCATTATTGTCACCGCCCTCGGCGATGTATGTATTGGTCATGCGGGAGGTGGGAGTGAAGCTGTAGCTCTGGCGGCGTGCGTTGCCGGTGGGGGCCATGCCCATGCGGCGGCCGTTGAACTTGTCGATCATATAGCTCTTGAGAATGCCGTTCTCAATGAGTACATTCTTTCTGGACGGCGTACCCTCGTCATCGAAATTGATGGAGCCCCATGCATTGGGGATGGTGCCGTCGTCAATGGCGGTGACCTTCACATTGGCGATCTGCTGGCCCAGCTTGCCTGCAAATTGAGAGCGGCCATAGGCAACGGAGCTGGCCTCAAGAGAGTGACCGCAGGCCTCATGGAAAATAACGCCGCCGAAGCCGTTGCCGATGGCAACGGGCATGACACCCGCCGGGCAGTAGCCGGCACCGGCCATTGTGACAGCCTGTCTTGCGGCGTGGACGCCGGTTGCAACGGGGTCAATAATATCGAACATCTCCATACCCATGCGGCGGCCGGGGCTGCAGCTGCCGGTCTGGGTTTCACCGTTATGCTCGGCAACGGCGCGAATCGCCATTCTCGTGCGGATCTGGCGATCCTGCGCATAAATACCCTCGGTATTGGCAACGAGGATGCTGTGGTCAACATTCAGCAAGGAACCGGTGACCTGGCGGATGGATGCATCGTAGTCGCAGGCTGCGAAATATGCCGACTTGAGAACATCGATCTTCATTGCGTTGGGAACGGTGGAGGGAACGATGACAATGGGATGGGCATCGCCAAAGCGGCGCTCATGGAGGACGACATTGATCTCAGCCTTGCCCTCGCCCAGTGCCTGGGCCGCCTTCTCGGCGCAGCGGATAAGGCCGCTTTCGCTGGTGTCCACGGTGGTGGCCATGACACTGCGCAGACCCTTATACACACGCACTGCGGCGCCTGCGATAACAGAGTCGTTAATGGAATCGACCTTGTTGGCAACCATGTTTATGGAATGGTCAATACTGTTTTCACAAAACAGCTCAGCATAGTCTGCGCCGGTGGATACTGCTGCGGCGAGAACTCGCTGACATACATCTCTTGCAATCATTGGCATTACTCCTTATGATTTAATAACCTTTTACGGCTAACTGCATTTTAGCATTATATGGCGCGTTTTGCAATGTCTGCAGCCAGTAAATATGACTGTACGCAGCTTTAGTATATAAAAACCCTGCCAGTCTTATATTGCCCTTGTGCCGTTAATGGTTTATACTGTAATAAATGGAGGTGTGGTCAATGCATATTCCAAGCGGCAGCACAAGCGAAATTGAAGTCCTGCGCTTTGAGGACGCTCTTCGCCCGTCGGGCGATGTAAAATGGAACAGGGACCGGTGGATCTTCGTCCCCGACTTCTACTGCGACTACCGTTACATATTGGGCACCCGTGGGCAAAAGCCACTTATCTGCATCGGCATAAATCCATCAACTGCCGAGCCGGATAATTTGGACAACACCCTCGCCTCGGTACAGCGCATCGCACACCATAACGGCTATGACAGCTTTATCATGTTCAATGTCTATGCCCAGCGCGCCACCCGCCCCGACGATATGGAGCGTGAGCTGAACGCAGATATGCACCGGGAGAATATGGCGGCCTTCCGCTACATAATGGAGACCTCCGGCCCTAATCCCTCTGTTTGGGCGGCATGGGGAAACATTATCGAAAAGCGCAGCTACCTATTCGGCTGTGTTGGTGACATGATCGCTATTGGCGAAGAATTTTCGGCACGTTGGTTTACCAGCGGCAAGCGCTCGGTAAAAGGCCACCCGCACCATCCCCTGTATCTGAAAAAGGACAGCCCGCTCGACCCCTTTGACGCGGCTGAATACTGCAGCAAATTCATTCAAAATTTAACATAAAGGAGCAAGGTACTATGACAATATTTGAAAAGGGCGGCCCTGTAAACACCCAGGCCTGCTGCAGCATCGCAGTGGAGAAGGCTATTGAGCTTGGCTGCGACATCGTCAGCGCCACAAGTGAGGGCGATTCCGCACTGGAAATGAGCCGTATTGCCGCCGAAATGGGCTTTAAGGGCAGCCTGGTGTTCGTGACCCATGCCTACGGCAGCCGTGAGCCGGGCAAAAACCGTATGTCCGACGAAAGACGCAAGGAGCTTCTGGACGCAGGCCACACCCTTGTCACGGCGACCCATCTTCTCAGCGGCGCGGAGCGAGGCCTGTCCGCACGGCACAAGGGCGTATACCCGGTTGAGATCATGGCCGATACCCTGCGCATGATTTGTGCGGGTGCTAAGGTATGCGTGGAATGCGCCTGTATGGCGTTGGACAACGGCGCCATCGAATACGGAAAACCCATCATCTCCGTAGGCGGCACCGGCAAAGGCAGCGATACGGCAGTTGTCATGACCCCGGCACACGGCGGCAACATACTTGCCACAAGGGTGCATGAATTTTTGTGCAAGCCGTATTGAACGAACCCTTCGAAAACCCGATTGAATAAAGAAACAGGGCTGTGCCATCCGGCACAGCCCTGCTGCTGTTTTATGATTACTCAGTAACTTCTTCCTCGGCGGGGGTCTCAACAGTCTCCTCTTCCTCAACGTAAGTCAGCTCGGACTCTTCAACATCGATGACTTCGCCCTCAACTGCAACTTCCTCAGCCGGCCCTTCGGCAGCTTCCTCAGCCTCCTCAACGGGGGCGGTAAGGCTGGCCTTGAGTGCCTCGATCTCGGCATCCTTCGCCTCAACAGCGGCGAGAGCGACAGTGATGTTGTTGACAGCGTCAGACATGCTTGCGTCAGCATCGTCCTTATGCAGTTCATAATAGAGCTTGCCTATCTCGACATAGGACTTCTTCGCATTCTCCTTCTCCTGTGCCACTTCGGCATGGAGCTTTGCAATCTTTGCAAGGACCTTTGCCTTCTCAACGGCAGCCTTTGCATACACGGCAGACTTGTCGAGCACGTTATTTGCGGTTTCTGTTGCTTTTCTCTTGAATTCCTCAAAATTTGCCATAATTATCCTCCTCATATCGCGGTGATCCGCGTAATTTTTACCAAGAGTATTAAACCAGTATTTATCACCAATTGCAATACCCCAGGGACAAATTTAAGTATTATTTACAACTTTCATCATTAAATATGCGAAAGTTTTCCGCTCATCCATTCTATGCATCAGCATTGCGTCATGCAGCACAGGATTTAAATCACACCTCCGGCTGCATACACAGTACCGCGTCCTCTTTTATCCCACGGGCGATGCGTGAAATATCGTCCGCGGTCACCTCGGTAACCAGGGCGGCAAGGTCTCCGGGAAGTAGCTCATGCCCTGCGGCAAGGCGATGCAGGACAAAAGCACACAGAAGTGACGGGTCGTCCGACACCGAATTAAGTTTCGCGGCGGCAGAGGCCTTGGCAGCCGCAAGCTGTTCGTGGCTGAAGCCGCCATTCACAGCAGTGGTCACGCAGCCGCGAAGCTGCGAAAGAATTTCACTGCAATCAGCGGCTTCAGATGCCGCACCCAGCAGCATAACACCTTTCAGGTCATCGATGCTGCACATAACATCATAAGGAAGCCCGGTATCACCGAGAAGCGCCTCAAGCACCGCGAAGGCCGCAGGCTCGGGCTTACGCATGGCGTCACCCATGCGGTAGCCAATGGCGACACAGGCGGTTGAATCAGAAATCTCATCAAAATACCGCAGATCTTTCAAAGGCGCATAGCGCACCTTGGCGGCGGGCGATTCCCCAAGTTCCCTTGGGCGAAGCGCGGAGAATGCGCCGCGCAGTATGGGCAGAAGCAGTCCCTCATCAACACTGCCGCAATAGAATAGCTCAATCCTTGCGCTGCTGATAAGTCGGCGGTAATAAGGCGTGAGCGTGCCGACGGAAGCACGCTGTATTCCTGAATCGGAGCCGTATATATCGGCACCATAGGCCTCAGCAGGGCACATACGGTCAAGCAGACAGCGGGCAGATCTGCTGTAAACATCACCCCTTGACGACCTTATCGCGGCAAGTCGTTCCTTAGCTTTATCAACATATGCACCGTGGAGACGGCCGCCGGTCCTGCGGGGTGAAAGAAGGATCTGACCTAAAAGCTCTGCCGCTTTTTCAACAACATGGGGCCGTTGAGAAAGGGCAATGTCATCCGGGAAGGTCAAGCAAAGCCCGATATCCTGCAACTCTCCGATTCGGTCAAGGGAAAAAGCGGGTGCCGGCGCGCCGAACTCAGCCGCGGCGGCGGCAATGCTGCCCTCATCGGGGAAATCCGCAGTGCCCTGCAGCAGCACGATGGGCAAAAGTGCGCCCATGGCAGCCGTCTGCCTGCTCAGCCTGTCGATAAGGTGGACAGACAGGCAGCCGCTCTTAAATTTGTCGGTGTGGGCAATCGTCAGCCCAACGCCGGGTACCAGTTCACTTCTTGTCAGTTTGATCATAGCGCCCCCCACTAACGCCGCAGCAACGCCTCTGCGCGGCACTTATGGGACACCATTTGATCACGGCATCACCACGGTGCGCGCAAAAACGGAGCAAATAAACATCACATCAATTCAACTTGATTGTACCATAATATCCGACAGAAAGGAACATAATTATGGCAAAATTTACATCATTTGTCGGCTGGGTGAGGCAATTCTATGCCCTTACTCTCTATAGGTGCGCCGTCACATGTGATGTGATAGCCGCTGCCCTTTCTGACCACGTCAATGCGATGACCGCACAGCGCAGCGCTGTATCCCTGCCAGTTTGATGGCAGGTTTGGCTGGACGTATACTCTACCCTGTCTGAGCCGGATACCCAGCAGATCTTCAAGGGCGGTGGTATAGTACCAAGCCGCCGAGCCGGTGTACCATGTCCAGCCTGCCCTGCCGGTCATATTGGGCGATGCGCACACATCTCCGGCAATTACATAAGGCTCTCCCCTGTATATATGAGGAGGCTTTTTTGCCGGCAACAGGTCGAGAAGCGCCTGCACGCCTTCATCAACCTTGCCGCTTCGTATCAGCGCGGAAGCGAGCCATATTGCCGCATGGGTATATTGGCCGCCGTTTTCTCTGAAACCGGGACAGTAGCGGACGATATAGCCGGGGTCATCTACCTCGCCGTCAAAGGGTGGTGTAAACAGCCTTACAATGCCGTCACCGCACAGCGCGGAGTAGGCCGTCATCAGGGCGGCATCCGTCTTTTCCTTATCGACTCCCGCAAATGCCGCAAAACTCTGGGAAATGGAGTCCACAACGCACTCCACACTGTCCCGCCGGCCAAGCACTGTACCGTCAGGGCGGAAAGCTCTGGGGTAACAGCCGTCTTTCCAAGAGGCGGCGATGGCAGAATTGAGTTGGGCTGACCATTCTGCAAGCCAATCGGCAATCTGCCCGCGCCCCAGTTCGCGGCAGAGCTTTGCCAACTTCGCCGCCGTAAGGGAGGCAAATTCACTAAGCCAGATGCTCTCTGCCTGCATATCGCCGTCGGTAAGGTTCATTCCGTCGTTCCAGTCGCCTGACCCCATAAGAAGCAGACCGTTAGCGCCCACTCCCCTGTCGCGCACAAGCTCCAGGGCTTTGAGCGCGTGATCGATGAGAGGACTGTTTTCCGGAGTTTCAATTGCCTGCTCATAGCGCTCTTTTTCATCCGGACTGAGCGGCATTGAGGTAAGCCATGGAACCGATTCCGTCAAAATTTCGCAATCACCCGTTTTTTCCACATATTCGGCCAGAACAAAGGGCAGCCACAGCAGATCATCGGAATATCGGGTGCGCACGCCCTTGCCGCCATCCTCACCCGGGTGCCACCAGTGCTGCACATCGCCTTCAAGGTATTGACGCGCTGCTGCGCGGATAATATGCGCACGAGCTTCTTGTGGCTGTGTCCACATCAGGGCGCGGCAATCCTGAAGCTGGTCACGGAAGCCGTATGCGCCGCCGCACTGATCAAGTCCGGCGCGGGCCTTCATACGGCAGGCAGTTGCCTGATACAGCGCCCAGCCATTAAGGTAGTTATTTAGCTGCGCATCCGGTGTGTCCACCGTGAGTGTTCCGCACACACGGGTACGCCACTGTTCCTTCACAGCTTCCAGCTCTCTGTTGGCCTGGGCAGGGTCGCACAGAGAAAGGATTTCATCATGCCCACAGGCACCCACGGTAATGACGGCCGCGCCTGTAAATGGTATGCGCATGGCGCAGCAGGGCACACAGCCGGGGCCAAATGCACCGTCAAAGCTGCCCTGGAGATAACTGCTCAGATCGCAGGTAAAGGCCTCCGGCTCAACACCCGCACTTATTGCGATACCGCTACTGCCGCCCACCGGGGCGGTAAATGTGAACACTTTATCGTTAAGTGAAGCGCAGGTGTAGAGTTTGCCGTCATTGTCAGAACCCGACGCAAGTGCTGCGGCATACTCAAGCTGCAGCTTCACGCCGCCTTCTGCCTTTACGGTCATAATGCGCGCAGGTCTATCGTTGGCGATAAAGACCGTAAGTGTAGTCTTTATGCCACCTGTATCTTTTTCCCACTCTGCCCAGCCGAAGCCATAACGCAGGCGGCAGGGATAGCCGTCATCTGCGGCAAACAGGGACACGCGTCTGTCCCCGTCTATAAGGTACAGCCGTTCCGGGCCTGTGGGCGTAAATCTGTCATTAAGCCATGGTGTGATCTTTCCCTCACGGGCGTTTCTGTGCCACAGGTGGCCTGTTCCCGATTCTGTGGCGATATAGCCGAAATGCTCGTTTGCGATAACATGGCTGTACGCCCTTGGCGGCAGTGTACCGTCAAAGTGGCATTCGTACTCCCCCTGCCGGTTGCAGGTGAAACGCGGGTATTCCCTTTCGGGATTTGGCTCAAGCGGCTTGGAGGGCAGCATTCTGCCCGGGACGGGTTTGCCACCGTCGGACACAGAAGCCGACAGCACGCTCAGGGCATCCTCATTCTGCACATCCACCACATGCACTCCGCCGCGCATGCCCACCGTATGGGCAGCGTCCATATCCTGCAGCAGTGCGCGTACACTTGCATTCTCCGGACGCATATAGTCACCTGCATCCTGCGTCAAAAGCGCAAGGTCATAATTTTCACCCAGTGTGCTGAGGAATCTGTGGATGGCAACAGGCTGTCTGAAAGATAATGCCGGGTCGCTGTCGGCGGCATAGGCCGCGATTGGCAGATCGCCGGAGATACCGAAGGGCCAAAGATTCTCGGCGCGGCCGCTTTTGCGAAGGATAAGATCTTTCTTTCTACTGCTTTCTGGTGTCCTGAACTCCAGCTGAGTCAGAAGCTCCATCGCGGCATCAATACCCGATTCATCAAGGCCGAAGCGCACTGCCGCCGCAACCGCAGTCTTTCCGCTGCTGCCGGCTTTGTTGTCAAGTATCCGCTCCGCCGCCATAAGTGCGTCATCCCGCGTATCTGCAACAGACATTGAAAGCACGGTGTGGGCATCTTCGCCCTTTTGCAGCCTGACGGGAATGCTGATTATAAGCGCTCCGTCCGGCATTGGGCCTTTTTCAGCGGAAGGCGCGAGGGGTACGCCGGGCATATAGCTGCGCCCCATCGTATCCTCCCACGAAACGGAGAACGCAGCATCCCGGCTCCACTTGACGCACATCCAGCATGGTGGTTTGCCGCCGCCGGGGCGCCTGCGTATGAGAATGCCTTTATCTGTAGACTCATAGTCCATCATAAGACGCGCAAACGCAGGATGGGGCTCGTAGTCCCGGGCGGACATAAGCACAGGGCGCAGTATGATTACCAGCCGGGCATCCCCATCGCACTCAGACAGAATAGAGAAGCTGCGCCGCTCACCTGTTTCAAGCTCCGGCACCGATGCGCTCATTTTTGCAGATAGACAGCCCTTATTTGCTTCGATTGTAAAATGCTTCAGGTCCGCAGCAAATGAATACTGCGTATCCCGGTCGTACCACGGCGCCTGGGTTATGGGCAGCACAGTATCGCCCATACGCAGGGCAGCGGCAATGCCGAATCCGTCATCCACAGCCGGGTTAAAGCGGGTAAGCTCAATATCTGCAAGCCGGGAGCGGCTTGTGCCTGTGTCGGTCATCATAAGGCTGTAGGCACCGTTTGAAAGTAGAACAGATTTTGGTGACAGTGCATCCGGCTGTGACGATTGCACTGACCATACAGGTGCGGCGGCATAGCGCGCCCTCACCGGCTCCTCTCGCGGTCTTTCCGAGAGGATCGGGGCATTGTCCGGCGCTTTCTCTTCAAGAAGGGGCTTAAATGCCGCCATTTCCGGCCGTCTCATGAACCTGGCTGCCATTTTGCCGCCTGTGACGGCATTGCCTACGGAGATGATGCTCATGCCAATGTGGTGCGCCATATAGGTGCAGACCGGTTTGAAGTTGCCGCCGTCCTGCCGGTCGGGCGTGTAATCGGCGGCCTCATAAAAGCCGTATTTGCCATAAAGTCCGTCTTTTTCCAGCCTGCGCAGGTTCTTAACCGCCCTGTTGCCTGCCTGCTCGAGAACAAGGAAGCTGGAATAGGGAGATATGACCTTGTCTTTGTCCATGCCGCGGTTAAGGGCAAGGCTCTGCACTCCATGGGCCTTGTAGCAGTAGCTCAGAGAATTGTCGAAACGAAAGAACGAGCTTTCACTCTCGCCCCATGGCTCATGGGCAAGCATCTGCTCATTAAGGCAGAAGCGAAGCGATTCCCACAGCATTGAGCCACGGTCGGAACGCAGCAGCAGTTCCGGCATGAAGTATTCAAACATGGTTCCCGTCCAGGAGGCAAGACCGCTGCTACGCTTTCCGGCAAGGTGCAGACGGCCAAGGCTGCGCCAGTGGCGAAGCGGCACCCATCCAAGGGCAACAGCAGTGTAACTTGTAAGGCGCGCCTCACTGGCAAGCAGGTCGTATCTACTGCTGGAGGCTTTGTCTGCCTGGGTATCCCAGCCGGTGTAGAACAGGCCGCGCCGCTTGTCATACAGCAGGGAGAAGTCGGCACCCAAAGCCAGCTTCTGCGCCCTTTTACCCAGGTCAACCCTGCCCAGCTCGCACAGTCCGACAGCCAGTGTCAGAAGACAGGCCACAAGGTTTCCACTGTCAACTGTGGAGACAAATGCGCCACCGATGACCTTGAGATTTCGAGTATCGTACCAGTTATAGAAATGTCCGCGCCACAGGCTCATCCGCTCAAGTGTTGTGAGCGTATTTTCAATCTGCCCAACGGCGGATTCTTTATCGGTGATGCCCATGTCCCAGGCGGCAAGATGGCTTAATAGCGCCATGCCGATATTTGTGGGGGATGTTCTGTGGGCTGTGCCAAGGGCGGGCATTTCCTGTCTGTTGTCAGGCGGCAGATAGTTATCCTCCGCACCCGTGTCGGTAAAGTAGCTGTAGGCACGGCGGCAGGCCTGGACAACATAGTCGCGGTCTTGCTTTTCAAGGCGTGTCCTGCCGGCAAATTTGGCGGCAAGAAGCACGCCGCTCAAAGGTGCAAGCAGCCACAGAACCGATATTAGCCCCACAGCCAAACTGTCGGCGAAGACCAGGGCCGCGACTCCGGCCGCAATACAGGGCCACATCGCAAGATAGTAGGTGGAGCAATCGTGCTTCTTGCCCCGCTCCGCCTGTTCGGCGGTGACCCACTGAAGCAAATCGCGCTTTGACACCTTGATTCTGTATATTGCAATTACGGTGCCCCAGGCGCATATCCATGCTTCATATGGCAGGAAGGCCAGCTTTGCAAGCATTAAAAGCAGGCTTTCCCAAACAAGTCTGCCGCTTTCAGGGCGCAGGCGCACCCTGGAGGCCGCCTTGTGGGTCATTTGCCCGGCAAAACTCAAAAATGCGCCGGAAAGATAGCAAGATGCGGCAACGGCGGCGGTGATGAGAAAATCACCCACGCCACTTATCACCCCGACAAGAATGGCAAACAGGGAAAAAATCGGCACCAGGCTACGCCTCAAATTATCCAGAATCTTCCACTTATCGGCGTCGCTGAGTATATTGGCAACCTTTTTTCCGCTGGCGTCCAGCACCTTCATCCGCAGCCAATGGGCGGCCTGCCAGTCGCCACGGACCCAGCGCTGCTGTCTGGCGTACCATGACATAAGCGTTGCCGGGAATCCGTCCGTCAGCTCAACATCGCTGACATAAGCACAGGAGAGAAACGCCCCCTCCAGCAGATCGTGGCTGAGCACGCGCTCAGTGGGAAACCGCCCTGTGAGGCAGATGTGGTAAGCATCAACATCTATTAGCCCTTTGCCGTTGAAACTGCCGTTGCCGGTCAGATCCTGATATAGGTCGGAGCATACGCCGCTGTAGGGGTCACAGCCGCCTTTGCCTGCAAAAAGGCGGGTAAAGAATGTTCTGTTGGCAGCACCGAGACCTACACTGATACGCGGCTGAAACACGCCGTAGCCGCCGGTAACGATCCCGCGGCTGCGGTCGATGACGGCGCGGTTAAGGGGATGCATTGCGGCCGCCACAAGACGGGACGCAGCACCGGGCACCAGTCTGGTGTCGGAATCCAGCGCCAGTATATACTTTATATTCTTTACCGCATTGGCATCCCCGGACAGACGAAGCTGGGTTTGTCCGCCGCGAAGCAGGGACACAAGGTCCTCTATCGCACCGCGTTTGCGCTCACGCCCCATCCATTTGCGGCTGCCCTTCGACCATGTACGCGGTCTGCACAGAAGGAGAAAGCCGCCACCACGGCGGCGATTAAGCTCATCTATGGCGTCTGAGGCCGCTTTCAATATTTCATCGTCGCCCTCTGCTGTTTCCGTATCGCTTTCCGCCAGATCCGCAAGCAGGGCAAAGTACAGGTTCTCCCCCGCATCCCGGTTGGCGATTGCGTATTCTTCAAGGAGCTTTGCGCAGCGCGGGCCTGATTTTGCATCGGAAAGCAGCACTGATACGGCGCAAAGTGTCCTGCCTTTGCGTGGTATTCCACCGCCCCCATCAAGTCTGGGTAATCTTTGGGGTGTTACAAGGCGCAGCACAGCCAGATCAACGAGGTTCTTCACCACCTCAGATACCGGCAGCAGCAAAAGCAGCGCCGCCCATGGATTTGAAAGCAGATAGCCTATTGTCAGTGCTGCGGCGAAAGTCAGCAGAATCACAGTGCATATATACGCACTGCCTTTTCGCCTGCCGGACATTGCTGCCTTTTCAGCAGGGAATAGAATTTCGCCCACATGTACATCACGGCGTTTCGATTCGTCGATTACATACTGAGCCGCAGCCTGCTCACTGATACCGCGCCTTGCTGCAAGGCGCGACACCTGCCGCCTGTAGGCGTGGCGTGTATCATCATCCATTTGAGGATAGATTTTGTATGGATCGGCAGCAAGAATCCGCTCCGCCCGGTCGGCACGCTCAACTGCCTGCCAGAAGTGGGGCTGAGAGATGTTTCTAAGTGTGCCGATCAGCGCAGTAAGGTGTTTTGGCGCATCTTCTACCTGTCCGCCGTTGAGCCGCCGGCAGATTGCCGCAATATGCTGCACAGCGGCGGCTTTTACAGCGGGTATAAATGCCGCAAGATCCTCTGCCGGGAACATGACCACCTGACAAAAGGCATCAAGAAAAACCTCCAGACGCCCGGAATCCACGCTGCCATCCGAGGCGCTCAGCAGTGCGTTGGCGGCAGTGTAAACCACACTTCTCCCTTTATAGGCAGTCAGCTTCTTTACCCTTTTGAAATGCGCCGCGGCATCAATAGCCTCCCGCTCAATAAGATAGCGGTTGTCCATTATCCACTCTGCGGCGGCTCTCCTGTCATCCGAGTCGGCAATTTTTGTCGGATGCCAGCCAAGAATGGTGCCCAGTGCTTTTTTGACAGACTGAGCCTCGCTTTTTCCGCTGACCTTGCCCTCAATTCTCACGATTTTGCCGCAGTTTTCCGCAAACTCGCCCAGCTTTTCAAGATCAATAAATTTATAATCAGGCATTTTCACGCCTCCGTTCACATATTTGACCGCAGTGTACAGATTTTCCCCCCAAGTTTAAGTAAATATTCTTTTGGCTCTTGACAATCCCGAGATTCGGTTGTATACTCTCGTGGGTGTAAAGGTTTTTAACTTTACAGAGGAGTTCGATCAATGGATAAAAGCGTTGAGATTGCCCTGCTGTACGACTTTTTCGGCGGGCTGCTTACAGAGAAACAGCGCGATTACATCGAGCTGCGCTATTCGGAGGATCTGTCGCTGGCGGAAATTGCCGAGAATGAAGGCGTTACCCGTCAGGGTGCCAGGGACGCACTGCTGCGTGCCGAGAAGACACTGCGGGATGCCGAGAAGAGCACGGGACTGTATGCCCGCTTCGGCAGTGTTCCTGCCGCACTTGACGGCATTTATGAGCTGGCTGTCCTGCTTTCAGAAAACACGGAAGGCAAGGCCAGAGACACCGCGCTTGAGCTTATCAGGCAGGTGGATATTATGAAAGGCAAGGTTACTGATGGCATTTGAAGGCCTGTCGGAGAAACTCTCCAACGTCTTTAAAAAACTCAAGAGCAAGGGCCGCCTGTCTGAGGCCGATGTTAAAGAGGCAATGCGCGAGGTTCGTATGGCTCTGCTTGAGGCAGACGTCAGCTATAAGGTCGTAAAGGACTTTGTAAAGCGCGTTACAGACCGCTGCACCGGCACTGAGGTGCTCGAAAGCCTGACGCCCACTCAGATGGTCATCAAGATCGTCAACGAGGAGCTGACCGCTACAATGGGCGGCGGCGCTGCGAGGATCGCCACGGCCTCGAACGGTCCCACCGTTGTTATGCTTGTTGGTCTGCAGGGTTCGGGCAAGACCACCAACGGCGCGAAACTGGCAGGTCTTCTCAAAAAGACACAGAGCCGCAGGCCGCTGCTTGTCGCCTGTGACATCTACCGCCCCGCCGCGATTAAACAGCTTCAGACCGTGGGCGCTCAGCTTGAGATCCCCGTGTTCGAAATGGGTCAGACCGACCCCGTCACCATTGCCACCGAGGCTGTACGCCACGCAAAGCTGCACGGCAACGACCTTGTAATACTGGATACTGCTGGCCGCCTGCATATAGATGAGACTTTGATGGACGAGCTGAAGGCCATTAAGTCAGCTGTAAAGCCCAACGAGATCCTCCTGGTCGTGGACGCCATGACCGGTCAGGACGCGGTAAACGCCGCCTCAGCATTTAATGAGGCGCTGGGCATCGACGGCGTGATCCTCACCAAGCTGGACGGTGACGCACGCGGCGGCGCAGCCCTCTCCGTCAAGGCCGTTACCGGCAAACCCGTAAAATTCATCGGCACCGGCGAAAAGCTGGACAAGATCGAGGTTTTCCACCCGGACAGAATGGCTTCGCGCATACTGGGCATGGGCGATATGCTCACGCTGATCGAAAAGGCGGAGCAGAACTTCAACGCACAAAAGGCGGAAGAACTTGCAAAGCGGCTCAAGCAGAACAAATTCACCCTGCAGGATTATTACGATCAGCTCATCCAGCTTAAGAGCATGGGCAGCCTTGAGGATATCGCCGGCATGATGCCCGGTATCGATGCAAAGGCGCTCAGTGGCGCCAAGCTGGACGAGAAGATGCTCTCCCGCACCGAGGCGATAATCCTCTCCATGACCCCCAAAGAGCGGGATAACCCCGGCATCCTCAACGCAAGCCGCAAAAGGCGCATCGCCGCCGGCAGCGGCACCTCCGTGGTGGAGGTAAACAAGCTGCTCAAACAGTTTGAGCAGATGCAGCAAATGACCAAAATGCTTTCAAAAGGCAAAATGCCCAACATGTTCGGCGGCAGAAAGAACCGTCGAATGATGGGGTTTTGACAATAAATCAACAACATTTTCAATCGGAGGAAAATAAAATGGTAAAAATCAGACTTCGCAGAATCGGCGCCAAGAAGGCTCCCTGCTACCGCATCGTTGTTGCTGACTCTCACAATGCCCGTGACGGCAGATCCATCGAGGAGATCGGCACCTACAATCCCCTGACCGAGCCCAGCACCATCGTTCTGGACATGGACAGAGTTAACTACTGGATCAAGTGCGGCGCACAGCCCACCGACACTGTCAAAGCTCTTATAAAGAAGGCTTCTGCACAGTAAGCGGAGGATCACAATGAAGGAACTTTTGCTCTACGTTGCCAAAAGCCTTGTTGACGATCCTGATGCAGTCCGCGTTGATGAGCGCGAGGAAGATGGCGAGACCGTATTCGAGCTTCGTGTTGCCCCCGGCGACATGGGCAAGGTCATTGGCCGTCACGGCAAAATCGCCCGCGAAATTCGCGTTCTCATGCGTTCCGTCGCAACCCGCAAGGGCCAGCGCGTCAGCGTTGACATCGTTGACTGAGGTAAAGACGACATGAAACGCAGCTTGCTTGAAGCAGGCCGCATCACCGGCACGCACGGCCTTAAAGGCGAAGTGCGTGCCGAGTCATGGTGCGACAGTCCCGAGGATCTTTGCAAACTCAAGCGTCTGTATATCGACGGCGAAATGCGCAAGGTTGCATCCGCCCGCGTACAGGGCCGCATGGTTTTGCTGAAGCTAAAGGGAACCGACACCATAGATGATGCCGAAGCACTGAAGGGAAAAACTATTGAAGCCGCCCGGGAGGACTTGAAGCTGTCTCCGGGCTCATATTTTATTACCGATTGCGAAAACGCCACCGTGATCGATTACGACAGCGGCGAGACTATCGGTAAGGTCACAAATATCCTGTTCTATCCCGGCCGCAATATTCTTGAGGTCGATGCCGGGCGGCCGTTGCTGATCCCCATGGTCTCAGAATTTATTAAGGAGGTCGACGCGGAAAACGCCATAGTCCGCGTACACCTGATCGATGGAATGTAAGTACCGCATTGATATACTGACCCTCTTTCCAGAGGCGACCGCGGCTCTCATGAATGAGAGCATAATCGGCCGCGCCCAGCAGAGGGGGCATATACAGTTAAAATGCCATCAGATCCGCGATTATACCACAAACCGCCAGAACCAGGTTGATGACTATCCCTACGGCGGCGGGCGTGGCTGTGTGATGCAGGCACAGCCCCTGCACGCCTGCTGGAAGCATGTGTGCGACCAGGTGGGTGAGCGCGTGCACACCATTTATATGAGCCCCTGCGGCCAGCCCTTTAATCAGGAGGTGGCCAAGCGCCTTGCCCGTGAGTATGACAAACTGATCCTTGTGTGCGGACATTACGAGGGCGTGGATCAGCGCTTTATTGACGAGTGCTGTGATGAGGAGATCTCCATGGGTGACTTTGTTCTCACCGGCGGTGAGATCCCCGCCATGGCGATCGCCGATTCGGTGTTCCGCATGGTGCCGGGTGTGCTGCCGGATGCCGAGTGTTTCACCGATGAGAGCCACTGGAACGGTCTGTTGGAATATCCGCAGTACTCCCGCCCCGATGTATGGGAGGGGCGCGCCGTGCCGGAGGTACTGCGCTCAGGGCACCACGCCAATATAGAGCGTTGGCGGCGCAAGCAGGCGCTGATGCGCACGATGCTGCGCAGACCCGATATGTTCGACAAGCTGAAATTTACCACCAAGCAGGAAAAGAAGCTGCTTAACGAGATGCTGGAGGATTACAGAATGGATCTTGAAGGACGCGTAAAAGAATACGCAAAGGTGATCCTGTCCTGCGGGCTTAATCTGCAGACGGGTCAGAAGCTGGTCGTCTCCTGCCCTGTTGAGCGGGCAGACTTTGCCCGCATCATCACCCGCGAGGCATATGAAATGGGCTGCGGCGAGGTTATGATGAACTGGACCGACTCCGTTATTACCCGTGAAACCTACCTGGGCGCTGACGACTCGGTTTTCGACAGCGTTCATCAGTGGGTCGTGGATATGCGCAACTATGTTGCAGAAAACAAGTGCGCGTGGCTTGCAATTACCGGCGACGACCCCCAGGCGTTGGCCGGTGTTGATCCGGACAGGATCCGCAGGTCACAGAAGGTATCCGGCGCCGCACTGGCAGATTTTTATGCCAAGGAAATGGCGAGCTACTTCACATGGTGCGTTGCCGCCGCCCCCACAAAGGCCTGGGCGGAGAAAGTGTTCCCCAAGTATAAGGGTGAGCGAGCCGTAAACGCACTGTGGGAAGCTATCCTCTCCTCTGCGAGAGTCAAAGGCAAGGGCAACGCCGCCGACGCTTGGAACGCACACTGCGACAGCATAAAGGCAAGGGTCGAGAAGCTCAACAGCCTTAACCTTGCCAGCCTGCATTACACAAACTCTATCGGCACCGATCTTACGGTTGAGCTGCCCGAAGGACACATCTGGGGCGGTGGACGCGAACTGTGCCACGACGGCTACGAGTTCTGCGCCAATATTCCCACGGAGGAGATATTTACCCTGCCCCATAAATACGGTGTTAACGGCACCGTGGTTTCCAGCATGCCCCTTATTCTGGGCGGCGACATTGTAGAAAATTTCAGCCTCACCATTGAAGGCGGCAAGATCGTAAAGGTGAAGGCCGAGCGTGGACAGAAGCTGCTTGAAGACGCGCTGGACACTGACGAAGGCGCGCGCTATCTTGGTGAGGTGGCACTTGTGCCCTGGAACTCCCCTATCCGTGAGAGCGGCATATTGTTCTACAACACACTGTTCGACGAGAACGCATCGTGCCACTTTGCCTTTGGCGCCGCATACTCCTCCTGCCTTGTGGGCGCTGAGCAGCTGAGCGATGAACAGCTGGACGCCAAAGGCATGAACAACTCCCTTACCCATGTTGATTTCATGGTGGGCACTGCGGATCTTTCCATCAGCGCTGTCACACGCAACGGTGAGCAGCTGGATATTTTCGTGGACGGGCGTTTCGCCATTTAACATTTTTCAGGTTTTGTGCATAAAATGATAGGGCGTACCGATGACTGCATTGGTACGCCCTTGCTATTTGTATGCGGCGGCTTGCGGGACTTTTCGGGTGATTGGGAAAATGTCATAAAATGGCGGGTAAGGAAGAAAATATTAGGGGCAATGTGACACTTTTTGCCGAGGGTTGTTGAAATTATGAAAAAACTGTGGTAACATTTTAAACTATAGTGGTGGTTTTTGGGCATTTAAGTTTCATTTGATATTGTCCTATAACGCCTGTGTGGTTATACTTAATCTGTATGTGAGGAGGAGCGGGTATGTTTTGTTCAACTTTGTGTTATCTTGAACGGGACGACAAGTACCTGATGCTCCACCGCGTAAAGAAAGAGAATGACACCAACAAAGATAAATGGATAGGTGTTGGCGGAAAACTGGAGCCGGGGGAGGACGCCGAGAGCTGTCTTAGGCGCGAGGTGCTTGAGGAGACCGGTCTTACACTCACCGAGTTTACCCCCAGAGGTGAGGTATTTTTCGACAACACCGAATATGAGCAGGAAACTATTTACCTTTACACCGCAACCGGCTGGACCGGCGAAATGAAGCCCTGTGACGAGGGTGAGCTGGTGTGGGTGGATAAGAGCGCGGTCTCTTCCCTGACTTTGTGGGAGGGTGACAAGATCTTCCTCAGACTTATGGAGGCGGGCGCCGATTATTTCCGGCTGACACTTGTATACCACGGCGACAAATTAAAGGGTGCCGTTTTAAACGGAGAGAAGATAGTATAAACGGTAAGGAGATAATTATGGATTACGCAAAACAGAAAGAGCTTTCTGTCATCGCAGCCAAAGCGCGCATTGGCATCGTGGACTCCACCCATGCGGCAAAGTCCGGTCATCCCGGCGGTTCGCTCAGCTGCGTGGACATCCTGGCATCCCTTTATTTCGACAGGATGAATGTGGATCCCACCAATCCCAAGGACCCCGATCGTGACAGATTCGTGCTGTCCAAAGGGCATTGTACCCCCGCGCTTTATTCCATTCTCGCTCTGAAAGGCTTCTTCCCCTGGGAAGACCTGCTGCTTTTCCGCAGCATCAACAGCCATTACTCCGGACACCCGGATATGACCTGCATCCCCGGTGTGGATATGTCAACCGGCTCTCTGGGTCAGGGTATTGCTGCCGCAGTCGGTATGGCTCTGGCGGGCAAGCTGGATAAGAAAGATTACCGTGTTTACTCCGTCATGGGCGACGGCGAGCAGGAGGAAGGCGAAGTTTGGGAGGCCGCTATGGCCGCTGCCAAGTATAAGCTGGATAACCTGTGCGCATTTGTGGACTGTAACGGTCTGCAGATCGATGGACGCGTGTCCGACGTCATGCCCATCGAGCCCATCGACAAGAAGTATGAGGCCTTTGGTTGGAATGTGATCGTGATCGACGGTCACGATTTCCAGGCCATACACAACGCACTTGACGCCGCTGAGGCGTGCAAGGGCAAGCCCACCGCCATTATCGCCCGCACTGTTAAGGGCAAGGGCGTATCTTTCATGGAAGATCAGGCCGGCTGGCACGGCGTTGCCCCCAACGATGAGCAGCACGCCGCCGCCCGCAAAGAGCTTGAGGCCGCACTGAGCGAGAAGGAGGCAATGTAATATGGGCGTCAAAATCGCAACAAGAACCGCTTACGGCAACGCACTTGCCGAGTTTGCTGAGGAATATCCCAATCTTGTCGTGCTGGACGCTGACCTGTCCGGCTCCACCAAGAGCGGCACCTTTGGAAAGAAGTATCCCGAGCGCTTTTTCAACATGGGTATTGCCGAGTCCGGCATGATCTCCACCGCAGCTGGCCTTGCCGCCGCGGGCAAGATCGCATTCGCCAGCTCTTTCGCAATGTTCGCCACCGGCCGTACATGGGAACAGATCCGCAACAGCGTGGCATATCCCCGGCTGAACGTGAAAATCGCCGGATCCCACGGCGGACTTTCCGTCGGTGAGGACGGTGCCACTCATCAGGCCACCGAAGACATGGCTATTATGCGCGCCATCCCCGGGATGATGGTCATCTGCCCCTGTGACGCAAACGAGATGCGTTTCGCGGTGAAGGCTCTTCTGGATTATGACGGCCCCGCTTACCTGCGTCTCGGCCGTGCCGATGTTGAGAATGTTACCGATCAGATCCCCGGTTACAAGTTTGACCTGACCCGCGGCACTCTGCTGCGTGACGGCACTGATGTGACCATTATTGCTGTGGGTCTGACCGTGCAGATGTCCCTTAAGGCCGCCGAGATCCTTGCAGAGCAGGGTATTTCCGCCCGCATCATCGATATGCACACCATTAAGCCCCTTGATGAGGAAATGGTCATGAAGGCTGCCCTTGAAACCGGCTGCATAGTCACCGCTGAGGAACACAACATTGTCGGCGGCCTCGCCGGCGCCGTGTGTGAGTACCTCTCGGAGAACTATCCCGTTCCCATTGAGCGCGTGGGTATCCGCGATGTGTTTGGTCGTTCCGGCAAGGCGGAAGAGGTTCTTAACTACTTCGGCATTACCGCCCAGGGAATTGCCGACGCCGCCATGCGCGCTGTCGCCAGAAAGAACCGCTGAGGAACCGGGATGAAGCATTCTGCCGTTATCGAAACAGAAGAAATCCGCAGCCGCAAAGGTTTGTGGGGCGATGTGGTATGTTTTGTTAACAACGCACTGGATGTCCACCCTGTAATAAGCACCCTTACTGTAAGCGCCTTTCTCGCTTTGATAATCGAAATACTGGGCAGGCACTCTTTGACCGAAGGTTTTTGGTTCCTGCTCAGTCATCCTGAGATATTTATGTGCAACTGTCTGATAATCGCAGCAACAGTTGCACTGTCTCTTTTACCGAAAAAGCGCCTGGTATGGACTTTGCTGGTATCCTTCATCTGGCTTGGTCTGGGCATTGCCGAGTGCGTTGTCCTCAGCTTCAGGACCACACCCATCAGTGCGATAGATTTCACTATCTTTCTGTCGGTGCTGCCGATCATTAATTATTATCTTACGATACCCCAGATCATTCTGATACTTGCCGCCTTCTGCATTGCCGTAGCATTTGTGGTGTGGCTTGGCATAAAGTGCAGACAATTAGTGTCGCTGAACTTTGCCAGACGCGCGTGCATCTGCGTCGGGTTTATCGCCGCCTGCCTCATATATGTATTTATAGGCCGCTGGACCGGCTTTATGGGCACAAAATTCAGCAACATCGGCACCGCCTATAACGACTACGGCTTCCCATACTGCTTCAGTGTCAGTATTTTTGACCGAGGCATAGGAAAACCCGCCGACTACTCAAGCGATCTGGTGCAGAGCATCGTTGATCCGCTGGAGGGTGACGAGGAGAACAATAACCTGCTTGGAGCAGATATCTACACCGAGGTGCCTCTGGCAGGGGACGCGGTCCGGCCGAACATAATATTCCTGCAGCTTGAGTCTTTCTTCGATGTGAAATACATCCGTGATGCGCAGTTCTCAGAAGATCCCCTCCCCTATTTCACTGCCCTTAAAGAGCAGTGCCCCTCCGGTTTTCTGACCGTTCCCACCATCGGTGCCGGTACGGCAAATGTGGAATTTGAGGTACTCAGCGGTCTGTCCCTGGACTTTTTCGGCGCGGGTGAGTATCCATACAAAACGCTTCTCATGGATCAGACCTGCGAAACGATATGCTATAACCTGAAGGGGCTGGGCTACAGCACCACTGCCATCCACAACAACACCGCCACCTTCTACGACCGGCACATCGTCTACCCGCACATAGGTTTTGACCGCTTCCTGTCCATTGAATATATGAACGACCTGAGCTACACGCAGGTTGGCTGGGCGCGGGACGAAGTACTGACCGGTCAGACGATCAGAGCGCTCAGTGCCACCGAAGGCCTCGATTTCATATTCACCATTTCCGTACAGGGGCACGGCAAGTATCCCACCGAAGCCGCCGGAGAGATGGATGTGGATGTGAGCGGCCTTGACGATGAGCAGCTTGTCCCGGTGGAATACTTCGTCAATCAGCTGCACGAGGATGACATATTCCTGTATGAACTCACTGCCGCACTGTCTGAGTTTGATGAGCCGGTAATGCTTGTGATATACGGCGACCATCTGCCCGGTTTTGAAGTTACCGACGATATGCTTGACGGCTGCAGCAGGTTCCAGACGGAGTATGTAATCTGGACCAATTACACAATGCAGGCCGACGACAGGGACCTGGCGGCATATCAGCTGGCGGCATATGTTATGGAGCTTTGCGGTTATCACGAGGGCGTTATCACCAAGTATCACCAGCTGGAGGCCGACAGCCCCACTTATTTGGAGGAGCTTGAGGTACTGGGCTATGATATGCTGTACGGTGATCTGGACGCATGGGGCGGCCGCAATCCCTATGAGCCCACCGACATTCAGTTTGGTCTGGACACCATACGAGTCACAGGAGCCGAAATGATCGGCGACACATTGTATGTCAGCGGCGACGATTTCACCGAAGCAAGTGTTATCTACGCCGGTGATGAGGCGCTAAAAACTGTGTTCATCAACAGCCACGCACTGATGTGCAGCGGATACACCTGCGAGCCGGGAACGATTATCAGTGTTCATCAGGTTACCGACGATCACATCGATCTGAGCCGCTCCAACGAGATTATCTACGAGCCGCCCGGTGTCGTGCCGGACGATGGATAATGACCTCAAGGCGCAAATGGTATAAGCCGCCTGCCTCAGATGAGGCAGGCGGCTTTTGTGTGTCAATAATTCTGTGTATATCACCAGCCGAAGACAAGAAAATGCCAAACGCCCAACGATTCGCGGATAAAATGGTTGATGCGCAGAGTGATTATACTGGTCGGAGCGGCAACGTTCTTAACTTGCCAGCCCATGCTCTCCGCCATAAGGCTTGCGCGCAGAAGGTGGTATTCGCTGGTAAGCAGCGCCACGCTCGCCTGGGCATCACCGCGGCTTGTGATTATATCAAAGGAGAACAGCAGGTTCTCGTGAGTACTGGTTGCGCACTCCTCTTTAATAAGGCGCTCAGCTTCGATACCGCGCTGGGACAGCCAGCGGTACATACACTCAGCCTCGGTAATATCCTCATGTTCACCCTGCCCTCCGGAAAGAATTGCCACACTGTCCGGATATGTCTCAAGATACCAAAGCGCCACTTCCAGCCTGTCGGCAAGTGACCGTGAAGGCACAGTTCCGTTGACCCCGGCGCCAAGGACAATGATGTAGTCCGCTTGCGGGTCTCTATCCGTGCGTGCCGAGGAAACGATATGGTACTCGGTAATTCCGAAGACGATGAAGAACAGCACCATGGCACAGACGGTGAGCTTAATCAGCACCTGCGACGCGGCATAATATTTGCCAGCGGGCACATTCAAAAGCAGCAGGAACCACAGGATCGCCGCGGCAATTATCCACAATGTAAGAGCGAGCATTCCGTGACCAGTGGGGACGAACATAAAAAACAAGCCGAGCAATACCAGCACTGCCGCGCTTACAATAAATATCTTACACATTTCTCTGCCTATCATCACGCCCTGCCCTCTTCCATCAGCTCGCTCAGCTCTTCCCATTGGAGCATGATCTCCTCCAGCGCAGCCTCAAGCTCAGCCTGCTGCCGGGTAAGTTCAATCAGCTTTTCATAATCTGAGGCGTACTGCTCCTGTTGGGCAGCAAGCTCCGAGAGCTGAGCTTCAAGGGCAGCGATCTCTTTTTCCACCTTTGCGATGCGGCGGTCAAGATTGCGTAGATTGGGCTTTTTCTCCTGAGCCTTCTGCTGTTGCTCTTTCTCGGCGGCCTTGCGGCTGCGCTCGGCTTCCATCTGGCGGCGTTTCTGCTGGCGCTCCCGCTCGTCGCGCAGGTGCGCCTGTTCCTTATACTCATCGTAGCCGCACTTATACTCGGTCATGTGACCGCCGCGCATCTCCCAAATTCGGTTTGCGTAGCGGCGGATGAAATATCTGTCATGGGAGACGAAAATAAGTGCCTTGCCATATTCGTCAAGGGCGGATTCTATCCACTCGCGGGAGGCGATGTCGAGATGGTTGGTAGGCTCGTCAAGGACAAGGAGATTAATGTCCTCTTTCATCAGCACGCACAGCTTAAGTCTACGCTGTTCGCCGCCGGAAAGGGCGGACACGGGCTTAAACACATCGTTGCCGGAAAAGCCAAATGCACCCAGACGGTCACGGGCCTCCTGCGGCTCAAAACCGGCGTGGTAGATCATTTCATCGTAAAGGCTCAGTTCCGGCCGATCAAATTTTACAAGCTGAGGCAGATACGCCATTTTAACTGACGGCCCCTGCAGGGCGTACCCCTCCATAGGCTCATGAAGGCCCAGGATCGTGTTGAGGAAGGTGGTCTTGCCCGCACCGTTATCGCCAAGGATGGCAATACGCTCGCCACCCTGAACCAGCATATTGACATCTTCAAACAGCCGGTTGCCGTCATAGCCACCGGACAGACCGCGAAGCACCATAAGCTCGTCAGCGCGGAAATCCTGCTCTTTGAAGCGGATCTTCATAATGCGCTCCATCTTCGGCTTATCTCCCTGCACCTGTTCAATGCGGTCGATACGGCTCTGGATGGCGAAGGACTTCTTCATCAGGTTCTTGTTGCCGGTGCCCCACTGATAAAGGCGGTCCCGGGATACGCTCAGGCGCTTGATCTCGGCCTCGCTCTTCTCCCAGCGGCGCAGCTGCTCTTCATAGCGGCGGACGCGCTCCTGCTCGTAGAAGCTGTAATTGCCGCTGTAAAGCTCCGCGGCCCCGTTTTTGATCTCGACTATCCTGGTGACGGTGCGGTCGAGGAAGTAGCGGTCATGGGATACGATAAGAACCGTGCCCTTGAAGCCGCGTATATACTCCTCAAGCCATTCAACGCCGGCCATGTCAAGATGGTTCGTCGGCTCATCCAGAAGGAGTATGTCGGTATCCTCCAGCAGCAGGCGCGCAAGATTGATACGGGTGCGCTCACCGCCGGAAAGCTCACTGAAGGGGCGCTCACGCAGATCCGGCGTTATGCCAAGACCGTTTGCAACTATGTTTCGGTTGCGCTCGGTATCGTAGCCGCCGCTGATCTCAAACTCCACACGCAGCTTGTCATAGGCCGCCATGTTCGCATCGGTCGGGTCGTTTGCCAGCGTCTCCTCCAGCCGGTGAAGCTGAGCCGACATTCTGTCAAGACGCTTGTGGGCATCCTTGAGCACATCCTCACCGGTAAAGTGGGGCGGGAATTTGGGGATCTGGCTCATAAGGCCGGCTCTTCGCCCCATCGCTACGGTCGCAGTGCCGATGTCCGGCTCTATATGTCCGGTGAGCATACGCAAAAGGGTGGTCTTGCCGGCTCCGTTTTTGCCCAACAGACCCACATGCTCGCCGCGAAGCACCTCAAAACTGAGATTCTCCAGAATATTCTGGCCTATGACAAAGGCTTTTGTAACTTTTCTTACTTCAATGTCAATTTCCATATTGCAAAAAGTGTCGGCCCGCACTGTTGTGACGGGCCGACATACTGACCGCCGACAGGGCGGCTGATTTTGTTAACAGCTCTGTGCCGGGGCACAGAAATCAATTACTGAAGGGACTGACCGCAACTGCCGCAGAAGACAGAGCCTTCAACTACAGGGGCGCCGCAGCTAGGGCAGAAAGCAGGAGCCGCAGCCTCCTCGACGGGGGCAGCAGGAGCGACAGGTGCTTCATACACAGGAGCCTGATACTCAACCACCGGCTGCTCAGGAGCGTAGGTGTAAGGCTGCTGAGGATACTGGGGATAAACAGGCTGCTGCTGAGGATACTGGGGATAACCGGGCTGCTGCTGAGGATACTGAGGATAACCGGGCTGCTGAGGATACTGGGGATAGCCAGCCATTGCGGGAGCGGGCTTAACAGGGGCCACATAAGTGGGGTTGGTAGCCTCTTCCCAGATGCAGGCATGAATAAGACCACGCAGCAGGCCGACAAACAGCATATACGCAATATCAAAGGCAAACAGAATAATGGCAAACAGAACACCGAGATAAGGGATGCTGGCCAAAGCAATGAAAATCGCGTTGACAAGGATAAAGCCACCGATAACGATAAGGTCAGACAGGAACATAGTCATCTTATATCCCTTGGTCTTCGCCATTGACTTGGCAAGAGCCTGAGTGGAAGAAACCTCATTATCCGTTACCAGTATGTAGGGAACAAAGCTGTAACTGTAGGACTTGATAATGCCGACTACGGGAACAGCCATCCACATAATCTCCCAAAGTTTTTTCCAGCCCATGCCGGTAGCGACACGAGTGAAAATTTTGAAGCCTTTGAAGCCGCTGAACAGCTGCTCTTCATTATAGTTCTGGCCCTTGATGGCGTTGAGATAGACCATGACCATACCGAACTGAAGCACCATGGTGATGGGCAGAATGACAATGGGCAAAATGCAGAACATGGAGGCAAGGCTGCACAAAACAGAAAATGCCAGAGAAAGACTCCAAAGCCTGATGGGTTTCTGCATAAGCATAGCCAACGCTTTTTTAAGAATATGGAATAACATAAAATGATCCCCTTTCACTTTAGTCGCGGTATAAGTGCCGATGACACAGCACACACCACGGGAATATTATACCATCAATTTCGCTAAATGCAATATTAAATTGCATTTTCACCACTTCTTAAACACATATTAAAGAAATTGCAGCCCGAAATCTGTCGAAATTGGCAGTACACATAAGTATATGCCATATTGTTGATTTTACGGTGCAAAAATGGTATTATTGGCAACGAAAAGTCTGATAGATAATATGCCGCAGTGGGTACATTTATCCCCGGCATCTGCACGACAAATCACCAGCAGAACGCAAATACACGGACCGATGGAGGTTATTTATGAAGATCAAAGATATACTCAGCAGGGTCGACCACACCAATCTGAGCCAGACTGCGACCTGGGATGATATTCAAACACTGTGTTTTGAGGCGGCAAGGTACGACACTGCCTCTGTGTGCATCGGAAACGCGTATATCAGCAGCGCCGTGGATTATATGCACTCTATCGGCAGCTGTGTTGGCGTCGGTGCCTGTATCGGCTTCCCAAACGGGTACTCCACCACAGCCACTAAGGTGTTTGAGACGCAGGATGCAATAGCCAAGGGCGCCGAGGATATTGATATGGTCATAAATCTGGGTTGGGTCAAGGACGGGCGCTATGACGACGTGCTCAGTGAGGTCACAGCCGTTAAAGAGGCCTGCGGTAACCATATACTGAAGGTGATAATAGAGACCTGCTTCCTTACACAGGAGGAGAAGATCCGTATGTGTGAGATTGTTTCCATGTCCGGCGCCGATTACATAAAGACCTCCACCGGCTTTGCCTCCGCAGGAGCCACCTTTGAAGATGTGGAGCTGTTTAAAAAGCACATTGCGCCCCATGTAAAGATCAAGGCTGCCGGCGGTATCCGCACACTGGACGATGCCAAGCACTTTGTTGAGCTGGGCTGTGAGCGCCTGGGAACAAGCCGCATCGTCAAAGCCTGTATCGATCTGGGCCTCGACCCGGAAGACGAGATATGAGGAGGCGCAGATATGTCAATGTACGACATTATTGCAAAAAAGCGTCTTGGTCACGCGCTGAGTGATGATGAGATACGGCAGCTTATCGCCGGATATACAAACGGCAGCATACCGGACTATCAGATGTCGGCCCTCACCATGGCCATCTGCTTTCAGGGCATGGATGAGCATGAGACGGCGGTTCTTACCGACGCCATGGCGCACAGCGGTGACATGATCGACCTTAGCCGCTTCGGCAATCTTAGCGTTGACAAACATTCCACCGGCGGCGTGGGCGACAAGACCACCATGATCGTTGCGCCCATCGTTGCAGCCCTGGGCGGCAAGGTAGCAAAAATGAGCGGGCGCGGCCTGGGTCACACAGGCGGCACATTAGATAAACTGGAGTCCATACCCGGCTTTTCCGTGGACATGACCCCCCAGAAACTTATGCAGCAGTGCGAAGAAATAGGCATCGCTGTGGCTGGTCAGACAGGCAACCTTGCACCCGCGGATAAAAAGCTCTACGCACTGCGGGATGTCACCGCCACCGTTGACTCCATCCCCCTCATCTGCTCAAGCATCATGTCCAAAAAGCTGGCAGCGGGCGCTAAGAGCATCGTGCTGGATGTCAAGGTAGGCAGCGGCGCATTCGCCAAGACTCCGGAATTTGCCTATGAGCTTGCTGGCAATATGATCGCCATAGGCAAGGCCTGCGGCAGAAACATGACCGCCGTTATCAGTAACATGGATCAGCCCCTTGGCTGGGCGGTAGGCAACGCACTTGAGGTCAAAGAGGCGATTGATGTTCTCTCCGGCGTGGAAGTGCCGGATCTGAAGCAGCTGTGCATTGAGCTGGCCGCAAATATGCTAAGCCTGTGTCACGGGTGGGAGATTGGTTTTGCCCGAGCCGCCTGCAAGCAGGCGATCAGCAGCGGGCTTGCCCTTGCAAAATTCAAGGAGTGGGTTGCGGCTCAGGGCGGTGACCCCGCCGTGGCGGACGATCCCTCTCTCCTGCCCCGCGCCGCTTACAAGGCAACCGTGGTCGCCCCTTGTGACGGGTACATTCAGGCCATGGACACGGAAGCCATCGGCTCTCTGTGCGTCAAGCTGGGCGCAGGACGCAAGGAAATGGGCGACAGCATTGACCACGCGGCAGGCATCGTTTTCCGCCGCAAGACCGGCAATATGTTAAAGGCCGGGCTTGCTGTTGCCAATATTTACGGCAACGATGAAGCCGCCGTCAACGCGGTAGCGCAGGAACTGCTTG